>JANQPS010000144.1 GCA_028285365.1 Thermoanaerobaculia bacterium
AACGGCGACCAATGCGAGCGTGGCGATGAACGACGGGGGCCGGTTCGTGGTCACCTGGGAAGAAGAGGGAGGCTTCGTTCGCATGCGCCTCTTCGGCCGTCGTGGAGACGCGATCTTCTCGTCACGCACGATCAGCGAGTCTCCCGGTGTCTTCCATCGTGAACCGAAGGTCGCCGCCAACGCGACGGGAGACTTCGTCATCGTGTGGGAAGGTGAGCCTCTTGGAGAACCCGGGGGTGGCTCGACAGGTGGCACGAGCATCCTTGGCAGGACCTTCCAGTCGAACGGTGATCCCGCAAGCGAGGAAGAGACCATCGCGACCACGTCGGCTCAGGACGGCAGCGTGCCGACCTCACCGGAGGTCGAGATCGACGACGAGGACGACGTCACCGTGATCTTCGAGCGGAGCGAGCCGGGTCAAGACGAGACCAGCATCGTGAGCAAGGAGATTCCCGGAGAGATCGCCAAGGGGGTGTGTACTCCGAGCGCGACGTCCCTTTGCCTCAACCAGGGCCGCTTCGAGGTGACGGCTGACTGGGAGGACTTCGAAGGCAACAACGGCGTCGGCAACGCCACCGATCTCACGGACGATACGGGCTACTTCTGGTTCTTCGACCAGACGAACGTGGAGGCCGTGGTCAAGGTGCTCGACGCCTGCTCGTTCGCGAATCACTTCTGGGTGTTCGGAGCTGGACTCACCGATACCGAGGTGAACGTTCAGGTCGATGACGTGATCTCGGGTGTGACCAAGACCTACTTCAGTCCTCCGGGTGAGGCTTTCCAGCCCGTTCAGGACACGTTTGCCTTCATGACCTGCGACGACGTACAGAGTCTCGACGTCGACGGTGACGCAAGCCGGCTCCTGGCGCCGCCGTCGCAGGCCGAGATGGACAGGCTGCTGAGCGAGCTGACCGAATGGCGGGCCGACGCGTTGCTGAGCGGGATCAGTCTCCCAGGGAGTGAGACCCTCCTGCTCGGCGGGCGCTTCGAGGTCGAGGTGTCGTGGGCGACGACTCAAGGCACGAGCGGATCCGGAGTGGGTGTGCCCCTGACGAGCGACACCGGTTACTTCTGGTTCTTCGACGAGGCCAATGTGGAGTTGGTGATCAAGGTGCTCGACGCCTGTTCGTTCGCCAACTCGTTCTGGGTGTTTGCGGGTGGACTCACCGACGTGGAAGTGGTCGTGACGGTGACTGATACTCAGAGCGGCGAAGTCGTCACCTATTCGAATCCGCTGGGGACGAAGTTCTTGCCGATCACTGACACGTCGGCGTTCAGTGCCTGTGAATAGGTGAGGTCCGCCAGGCGGCGTCAGGGTGGCAGTTCGACAGGGAAAGCCGTGACGTTGCCGAAGCTCGCAAACTCTCCCGCTTGGTTGCGCCAGACCTGCTCGCGGCCGGTCACCAGATCAGTGATGCGGAGGTCGAAGGCGACGTTGGTGAGCGAAGCGAGATACACCCAATAGGCGCCATTGACGGGCGTGCCGTCGAGCACTTTGATGGCCAGCTCGGGCACGTCTGCGTCGAAGAACCAGAAGGCCTTCGAGCTGTCGATGTCGAAGCGGAGGCCCTGACCCGTTCGGCCGTCGAAGTCGGTCCACGAGACCTCGGCTTGGAACCTGTCGAACCAACACAGGCGCTCGGCAGTCTCGACGCATCGTGCGCCGGTCCCTTGCGGCGACTTCGTTTCTGTGCGTCCCCGCGCGTCATCTCTCGGAGAACGCTGAGAGTTAGAAGGCGGCTGATCGGGAGTCGAATGGCCTGCGGCGGCCTCGATCTCCGGAAGGCCGACAGTGTCACCGAGACTGGCAAGTTCGCCCCGAGGGTTGGTGTATGTCTGGGAGAGTCCCGTGGCGGTATCGAGCACCCGGACTTCGAACGCCACGTCGGTCAGTGAGGCGATGAAGACCCAGTGAGAACCGGTCAGACCGCGCGCGTCGAGCACCTTCACGATCACGTCGGTCTCGTTCGGATCGAAGAGCGAGAAGCTGGTCCAGCCGTTGCCGCTTTCGGTGACCACGCCAAGACGCGTGTCTTCCAGGTCTTGATCGAGCGACCAGACCAGGCTGACCGCAAACCGGTCGAACAAGAGACATGTGGTCGCTCCGTTGGCCTCGCAGGGAGCCGAGAAGCGTCTGGCCGTGACCGTGCCGGCGCCTTCATAGGTCATGACCGCCGTCGGAGTCCTGAGACTCCTTGCGTGGTCGAGCTGAGGAGGGGCGCTGAGCGCGTGGAGGAAGTGATCGCCAGTCGAGTCGATGAGGGGCTGGACCTCTGTCATGGGTCTACCGAGCAGGTCGAACTGACGGCCGAGGACCTGGAGTCCGGCGGATGCTCCCGCGTCTTGGCACGAGGTCGGTTCGGCGGGGCACCAATTGGTCCACGCTGCAAAGAAGCCGTCCTGCCCCACGACCACCGCGCTGGGGGTGCCTTCGTCGTGTGGCGCCGGCAAAGACGAGAGCCCGAAGACTGCTGCCAACTCCGACTGCGAAGGACTCCAGACCGAAGCAAAAGCGGCGGCTGGGAACGGCTCTTCGATAGCTGGTTTTGCGCCGCGGTCGAGGCCGAGGATCATCGTGGCGCCTGACGGCAGGATCACGAGATCATTCAGTTCTTGGGGGAGGTTCTGAGTGCCGGGGAAGTGATGGAATCGAGTTGGGGAGGAGAGCTCGTTCGTCTGATCGACGACCCGGGTGACAGCGTCTCCAACCTGGTCGTAGGAGAAGTCGGTCCAACCGACCACGAGACCCCCGTCAGGCAGCGTGGCGACGGTGGGGAAGTCCGCGCCGGTATCGTGGAGCAACGGCTCGTCCAATCTGAAAGGTGAGCCGACAGGCTGCCCTGACCAATCGAAGCGCCGTGCCCATTCACCTCCTGACTGGGGTATGGGGGAGCTCGACCCGGTATCGGCCGAAAACACGACTGTGATCGACTGGCGATCAGCAGTGACGGACGGGAAGGCGCGAGCAGGGGCTGACTGCCCGCTGACCTGGACGACCGGCGAGAGCGCATTCAGATCACGGTCGAAGATTCGCAGGAAGACGCCGACTCCCTCGCGGGTCGAGCTGGCCTCGAATCCGTCGCGATACGCATCCCAGACCAGCACGACGCGCTGTCCGTCGGTGGCGAGGTCGAACTGACTGCTGAAGAAGCGGTTCTCCTCAGGAGTGACCTGGACAGGCTCGTGCTGGCGACCCGTGGAGCTCGTCGCTCGGATGAAGACGTGCCCCATGGCGATGCCAGCGTCTCGGGCCTGCCAGGCGTCGACCAGCCAACCGTCGTCTCGGGCCACCAGGAATCGCCCGTGACTCGGCAAGACGTGAGAGAACGGCGCACGATCGGTGACGAGCGTGGTCGTCGATCGGACAGGTTGCAGGCTTTGAGCGAAGAGATCGGCCTCTGACATCCACAATGAGGTCACGGAGGAGAGTGCGACGGCGACACACGTGATCGAGCGCGGGTCTAGTGTCCTGCACCAGAAGTTCGTCACCATTTCTTCGGTTCTCTTTTGCCGCTGGCCTTGTTGAGGCGCATGACCTCTCACGAGGTCTTGTCCTCGTCATCGCTCGGCCCCTTGGCCGAGCATCAGGAAAGCTCCTCCTCGACATATGGCCCGATATGTCTCCGTCGGAGCGCCTCGCCAGCAAACAGAATGCTCGACGAATCATGGCAACCAGCTTCTGACACAGGACACTCGAGGCTTCATGCTCGGAGCTCCCAGCGTTGGGTTGGCGAGGATGGCCTAGCGTGCGAGTGGATATGCTGATGAACCATATCAGGGTCATAGAGCCTCTTCGTCGTGCTCGGCTTTGCGACACGTACACTCCGAGGGGATGATGACTGCGTCCTGATCACCACATCGAAGCGGCACCCGGAACGAGCGGAGAGCACATGGCGAGATTCGGCTTCACCCGAGAGACGGTCGGTTTCTTGACGTCTCTTCGTGAGAACAACACCAAGGAGTGGTTCACCGCCAACCGCTCTTCCTACGAGGACTTCGTCAAGAAGCCTGCAACCGAGTTCTGCGACAGTGCCGCCGAGCATCTGGCCGAGCTCACCGGACTGGAACATCGGTCGAAGATCTACCGGATCCATCGCGATCTGCGGTTCTCGAAAGACAAGACGCCCTACAACACCCACGTTCACATCTCGTTCCACCCGGACTGCGGAGGAGCGCAGCCGGCGTGGATGTTCGGAATCGACCCCGATGGCACCACCATTGGAGTCGGGATCATGCAGTTCGAGAAGCCCCAGCTCGAGTCGTTTCGCAAGCTGATTGTCGGCTCGGAGGGTGAAAGGCTGGTGAAGACGCTTGGAGCCTTGCGTCACCTGCCTGTGCGCCTGTCTGATCCGGCGCTCAAACGGGTGCCTCGCGGGTTCGACCCCGAACATCCCCGTGGAGAGCACTTGAGGCGCAAAGGTCTCGTAGTGTGGTCGGACCTCGGCAAGCCCCGTCAGGGGCTGGGCCGCTCGGGTCTCGACCGCTGCATGAGCCGCTACGAGGAACTGTTGCCGGTCTTCGAGTGGCTCCGCAAAGTGGCCTGATGCGTTTGACAGCGCGGTCCTCGACGGGACGGTCGTTGGCGCTGTTTGTCCTGGGCTTCGTCGTCTTCTCGGTCTCGGCGACTCTGCTCTCGGCCTGGCTCGGAGAGATTCCCACGATGTCGGTGGTGTCGATAGCGGCCATCTTGACGTTGCTCGTGGGAGCGACCACGCAGCTGATCCCGAACTCCGTGATGATTGCGATGGCCGCTGCCTGGCCCTGTGCGCTGCTCCTGGCCTTGATGGACTTTGGTGCTCTGGGCGCTAGTCTTCGACCGACGGTGACGG
>JANQPS010000173.1 GCA_028285365.1 Thermoanaerobaculia bacterium
GAGATCTCTCGAGAAGTAGGCGCGGGGGATCTAGGCGAGAAGCGTGATATTCACTCGCGCGACCTTGCGAGAAGTCTTGAACACTCGCCGTCTCGTTTCGTTCACCCGATCGGTGCGGAGTTCAAGACTTCTATCGAGCGCCGAAGGTCCCATGGACCGTAGGCGCGGGAGTGATCTAGGCGATGAAGCGTGATACTCATCACGCTTCTTTGCCTAGAAGCTGTAGTCGAGGCTGAGGAAGGGGATGACGTCTTCGTCCTGAAGCCCTTCGTCTGTCAGTGAGAACGTCAGGTTGGCGGTCAGCAGGAACTCGCCCACCAGGTTGATCTTGAAGCCGACGGCGCCGTAGACGAGGTTGAGGTCCTCGAGATCCGTCTGGAGGATCGGACGGTCGAAGGTGCGAATTGCGGTCTCGTCCCAGCGGCGAAAGAGATGGGGCGTGGTCGTGCTGCGGATCTGGGTCGTGTCGAGCAGCGTCTTCCAGACGACGTCGGTTGCGAACGTAACCCTCGGGTGCATGGACAAGGTGAAACCGGTGACGAAGTTGATCTCGTCGGGGATTTCGCCGATCAGGTCACTTTCACCGGAGGCCGCCGCGTAGCCAAAGTTGACGTGTGGTGAGAAGCGTCCGAAAGCCGTGTTGCCGATGAAGAAGAGTTTGGTCTGCGTGGCGCCGGTGCCGAGCAACTCTTCTTCGTCACCAGTCGGCAGCTTGACGTCGAGAGCGACGGCAAATCCGCCTTGTTCGTTGCGGGCGAGGTTGTACTTGGCGCGCAGTAGAACGTCGCCGATGCCCGAGCTCGAGCCAGTCGAGCGCACGGTCGCCGAATCCGAGCCGTCGGGAAAGCGGTGGAACGGTGGATCTCTGAAGCCAGAGCTCGCGAGACGATTGATCTCGAGATTGAGGGCTGCATCCATGTCGATGCGCACGAAGGGAATGGCGAGGCCCAGGTCGAAGCGTTTGGTCACGCCGTAGCTCCCGAAGAGCACCGCAGACTCCGTCTTCAAGTCGATGTTGGCGTTCGCGAAGATCAGATCGCCCTCGAAGAACGTCTCGACAGTGGTTCCATCGAAGTTCGAATCGAGATGGGTCAGCGTGAACTCGAGATCTCCTTCTCGCAGGTCGAGGTTGTCGATCGTGTCGTAGTTCAGACCGAAGAAGTTGGCGCCGAAGTTCCAACGACCTTTGCCCAGCGTCTCGGCTCGCTCGGCAAACACTGCTCCGAATGAGTCCGACGTGCGCTCGAAGATTCCGAGTTCTTCGTTGAACTCGTACGTAAATCCGCCTGCCGAGGAGCCCAGAGGAAAAGCCGAGAGCTGTTGGACGATGCTCGAGTTGATCAACAGACCGGCTTCGAGCAGGGCGTCGCTCGAGTCGACGAAGTGGGCTTCGTGGCCTTCCGGGATGAGAACGACGACCCGGTCGAACAGATTCGGAATCAGCGTAGCGACGCCGCCGAAGTCGTTGCTCTGCTGAGCACCAAGCTGAACGGGAGTGACGGCCAGGGCAATAGCCAGGAGAATTCGGCGCATGGGACACCTCGTAAGTCACTGAAAAACAAAGGCTTCTAGAGCACGATAGGCGGTGCCACGCGAGGTGTCAAGAAAGTGGATCGGGTTGCAGGCAGAACTGAGTTCAGCGACATTGGGGGCGCTCGCTGAGTGCCGCCGCGAACGCTCGCTCAGGAGGCCATCGACCGAAGCGCCGCGCGCCCAGGTCTGGGTCGAGTCTGACGGGTCGGATGGTGTTGGTGTCCAGCCTGTAGCGGCTGGCGAGGCGGCTGTCAGTGCTGGCGATTCGCCTGGTCCGAGAGGAACGAAGCGGATGACATGCTCTCGGGCTCGAAGACCAAGGCGAGCCACAGCGTGACCCTTTGGCCTCTCGATCGCCGCGCTGGAACGGTCATGGTCGGGTCGCTACAGGCTCCCCAGGATCTCGACCGACAGCGAACAGACTCTGGGCACCTCGCACGTAGAGCACGCCCTGTGAGATCGCGGGAGTCGACATGAGCAATTCACCCATCTCGTTGGTGGCGACGTGCTCGTAGCTGTCGCCGGCTCGAATGACCAGAACGTCGCCGTCTTCGCTCGACAGAAAGATGTGGCCGTCAGCGGCAACCGGCGACGCGCTGAAACCACTGCCGGCGTGCTCGAGGCGCTGACGATAGAGCTCCTCGCCGCTCTCGAGATCGTAGGCGTCGAAGACGCCGTTGTTGGCGAGAACAAACAGGCGGCCGTCCACGATGATGGGGGTCGGCATGTAAGAGCCGCGACGCAGCTTCATCCAAGCGACCGCCTCACTCGAGGACTCGCCCTTGGCCAGGGTGAGGTCGCCTCGAGAACCGTGACGGATGACGTGGATGGGGCGTTCGGGTGCGCGGCCACTCGCGACCACGATGAGGCCATCCGAAGCGATCGGCGTCGGTGCCGTGATCTTCGAGCTGGGGCCGAGACTCCAGAGCTCTTGGCCATCGCGCGGGGCGTAGCCGCGGATGGCGTTGGCGCCGTTCGTCACGAGCTCGGGGCCGCGCTCGCCTTCGACGACTGTCGGAGTCCCCCAGGACGGCAGCTCGTCGCGCTCGGTCTTCCATGCGATCTCTCCGGTCACGGAGTCGAGCGCCAGGATGAAGCTGTCGGTCTGGGTGTCAGCCTGGACGATGACCAGGTCGTTCCACACGATCGGGGAGCTTGCGGAGCCCCACTCGTAGGTCGGAACGTCGTAGGCGCCCATGTCGAGGCGTCCGAGATCGGCGCTCCAGAGCAGGTCGCCGTCGAAGGAGTAGGCGTAGAGGCCCTGGGACCCAAAGGCCGCCACGACGACCCGTCCGTCCGTTGCTGGCGTCGAGTTCGCGTAGGTCGACTTGATGTGACGTTTGTCGATCGGTTCGAGCTCGGCTGCGACGCGTTGCCAGATGAGCTCGCCCGTGCGTTTGTCGATGGCGGTGATGGTGAAGCGGTGGAGCGAGCGATCCTCGGCAGCGTCACCGTCGCCGTAGAGGCCGGGCCTGAAACTGGCGTCTGCCTTGCGACTGACGGCGCTCGTGACGAAGACGCGGTCATCCCAGACGACTGGGCTCGAGTGGGCGAGACCTGGAACGGCGGTCTTCCAGAGGAGGTTCTCGCCGGTCGTGGCGTTCCAGGTCAGAGGGAGGTTCTGATCGGAGGCGTTTCCGGAGGCGGACGGACCGCGAAACGACCCCCAGCTACCGGACGAGGGGGCGGTGTCCGGGAGTTGTGGGGCAGGCTGAGCTCGGTGGACCGAGATCACCCGGTCCGGAACCGGGAGCGGCTCGTCGGCTCTGCGCCACGTGCTGCCGCCCAGGATCATGGTGCGCATGCGACACCCGTCGGATACCGGCTGGAAGGTCACTGCGCGCTCGCTCACGTCGAACG
>JANQPS010000193.1 GCA_028285365.1 Thermoanaerobaculia bacterium
ATCGCCTACAGCCGCCATCTCGGCGAGGTTGCGATCGAGCTGCGTCAGGCCACGGTCACGGTCGTGGACGATCTCGCGGCGCTCGGATCGCCGCCCGACATCATTCACGCACAACACCATCTCGAAGCCATGACCGCGCTCGCGTGTTTCCCGAACACGCCCGCGATCTACGTCTGCCACGGCTGGCTTCCCGCCGAAGAAGCCCCACCTCGACATCCCCGCCTCTTGCGCTACGTGGCCGTCGACGAGCTCGTGAGACGGCGTCTCGTAGACGACTGTGGCTTGCCGAGTGAACTGATCGAGATTCACTCGAACTCGGTCGACCTGAAACGCTTCACCGCGCGCGAACGGCTCCCGGCGAAACCCACGCGAGCGGCAGTCTTCAGCAACCAGGTCAGTGAGGCGACCGGACTGCCACACCTGCGAGAGGCCTGCGAGGCCAGGGGAATCGAGCTCGCTACCTTGGGCAGACTCACCACTCCCGTCGAGAGACCGCACGAAGTCCTCGGAACCTACGAGCTCGTCTTCGCGAAGGCCCGAGCCGCACTCGAGGCGGCGGCAGTCGGCTGTGCCGTGGTGATCTGCGACGCCGCCGGCCTCGGTCCCATGATCAACAGTCGAGAGCTCGACGAGCTTCGTCGATTCAACTTCGGCGTCCGGTGGTTGCGTGACCCGATCACGGCCGAAGGCGTTCTGGAACGGATCGACCTCTACGATCCACAAGACGCCCATCGCGTCACGCAGAGACTGAGGCAGGAGGCTGGCCTGGAGCAAGCAGTCGACCGGCTCGTGGTGCTCTACGAGGCGGTACGAGAGGAACACGCTTCGTCGTCGCATCGACCTGAGGAAGAGATCGATGCAGAGAGCCGCGCGCTTTCCCACTACCTCCGGCACGGCCCGCTCGCTGGGGGTGATTTCTTCCAGGTCGAGCGCGCGTGCTATCAGGCTGAGCTGACGCGATTGGGCGACAGGGCACGGTCGCTCGCCGATCAACTGGGAGAAGCGCAATCGCGCTGCAAAGACCTGTCGCAAGAGGTGGAGCAGGCGCGCAAACAGCTCACCGAATCGAGAGTGTTGCGAGGACTCGAAGCCGCTCGTCTGGCTGAGGCCAACCGCCTGGAAGCCGAGACTTCCGAAGGGCTCCGGGCTCGCCTCGGCGAAAGCGAAGAGAAACGAGCCGAGGACTCCCTTCGGTTGCAGGAGAGCCTGGCTATCGAGCAGGCCCGACTCGAGGAAGCTCGCGGTGAGTTGCACCGGGTGACCCAGACCCGCACCTGGCGCCTCAGAAGTCGACTGACGCGCCGACGCGGGATCGTCTGGCTCTACCGCACTCTCCTGGGTCTCGATCGCAGTGGCCGAGGCTGAGTGTCGTCTCGGCTCAGGTCTTGTCGATGCGCAACCAGAGCTGACTGTCACAATCGACCTCTGGTAGGCGGGTCACGCCAAGCCCACGACCTGCGCAGGCCGCCTCGATCCATTCCAGGCGATGACAGATCACTCCAGGTGTCGACGACTCGTGACTCGTGCCGACCCACGTTTCGCCGCTGTAGTCGTCCTTGTCACCCGCGGCCGGGAGATACGACGCGAGAAAGACTCCGTCATTACCTGTATGGCGCAAGAAGCCGTCCAGGGTCTTCAGGATGTGAGTCTTGCTGCAGTGCGTCCAGATCGAACCAGCCAGGAAGAAGTCGAACTGCTCGTCGAACACGGAGGTGTCGAAGTCGGCATTGTGGTCGAAACGGGGGCGTTTGTACTCGAGCTCACTCGGCTCGAAGAGGTAGTCGAGTCCCAACTGAACTCGCTGCCGAGCAGGCTCGATGCCACAGTACCTTCCCGCATCGAGAAAGCGCACCAGCCAGTAAGCGACTCGCAGCGGACCACTACCGATATCCAACACCATCGACTCCGGGAGCAACCCGTGCTGAAGCAGGCGCACGAGCTGTGCCCGGCCTCCTACTTCGAAGGTTTCCCTCGGCACTCCGAGGAAACCATGGCGGTCGATCATCTGCTCGGCTCGCGACTGCACCAGGGACATCGGACTCGCCTCCTTCATACTGAAGGCTCCAATCATGCCAGTCCGAAGCCTAGCGAGTTCGGCGCAAGGCGGTCCCCTTCCAAGAACACCCATTCGATGACGATCCGCACTAGAGAAGCCGGAGCCGAGGCCGAAGCCCTCGAGGCCTTCGATCTCGAAGAACTCCTGGAGACGCTCGCCGCTCTCGTCGCAGTCCCTTCACTTGCCGAGGGCGAGGGCGAGGAGCACCCCGGCGCGCGGGAGTCCGCCGCCCAGCGGCTCCTGGCGAAACGTATGGAGCGAGCCGACCTGGCCATCGATCTCTGGGAGATCGACCTCGAGCGTCTGCGACGGCACCCGGCCTACAGCGCCGAGATCGAGCGCGACGAGGCCATCGGACTCGTTGGAACGCTTTCCGGATCCCACGCAGGCGCACCGACCTTGATCCTCTGTGGACACGTAGACGTGGTGCCGGCGGGCGACCCCAAGGCGTGGGCGCACCCCCCCTTCGAAGCTCATCAGAAGGACGGCTGGGTGCTCGGAAGAGGCGCGCTCGACATGAAAGGTGGACTCGTCTGCGGCCTCGCCGCACTTGCCGCCATCA
>JANQPS010000199.1 GCA_028285365.1 Thermoanaerobaculia bacterium
TGGGGCGATGCCGAACCGTCATCAGGTTGCGGATGGCCAGCGGCAGCGACTCCGGTCATCTCAGATGAAAGTGGCGACCGACTACGGGCGGGCAGCCTCCGACTCGCGGCATCAACCCTGCCGACACTGCGTCACGCCCACTATGCACTTGCCACGAAGTGCGAAGCGGCGCCCGCGGCAGGGCTTTTCTGCTCCAATTCAATGACTTAGAGCACGCGCATCCAGATGGACACGCCGATCTTCGGTCTGTGACCGCAGGCGCTGACGCCGGCAGCACGACCCAGCTTCGGTCCCAAAGGCACGCGAGACCGCCCCCGGAGAGGCGGCGTCACGCGCGGCGGCGAGCGCTCTCCGACTCGAAGAACTGAGCGCGTAGGGGTAGGGACGGGCAACGGCTATCAGGCAGAGCGGACTCGTATATGCGTGGCCACCGGCGTCAGCACCGGGTACTCCGCGACGACGCTGTCATAGAGCGAGACACCTTCCGGCGCCTGCATCGTCAAAATCACGAAGACGGACAGCGGGTCCGTCCCCCCTCCTCGCAACGCCCCAGACTCCCGCATGAGGTAGTTCAGGTCGAGCCTGGGCTCCTCAAGTTGGAGCGCCTCCATCGTGACGGCACCGGACGTGAGCGTCTCCCACTTTCCACTGTCACGAAGCTTGATCTCGCTTCGGCGACGCCGCCACCGTGGGTGGGAAACGGGGTGCTCGCTCAAGGATCCGTCCCCAGATGCGAGCAGATCTCGAATCAGATCTGCATCGCGCGCCAGATGGACATCTTGAATCTTCTTCTTCGTCGTCGTGTTGTTCAACACGAACATCTGTGAGTGGGGCCGAAACGTGATCTCGAGCCCCGCTTTCGTGTAGTCCGTCGCGTCCTTCGGATCAACGTCTGAGAAGAACCCGACAGTCCAACGAAGGTTGACTCGAGCAGTCGCAGGGAGCCCACTCGGAAAGGGAAACGTGAAACCGACAAGGTCGGCTCTATCCAACTCGAAGTCGTACAGCACCGTGCATGTGTGGGGCTCACAATCGAACGATGGGGTGAAGGACTCGGGCAGTCGGCCATGCCCCAACTCGAGGTGCTTGTGGCCCCGCTTGCGCTTGTTGGCGAAGTGAACAGCAAAGCAGCGAAGCAGAGCGCCATGCTGACGGTCGTCGCCGAGCAGATGCCTAAGTTCCGCCAGCCCTCGCGCCGCCAAAGGAGCGGCGAAGCTGGTCCCCTCCGTCTCAGCTTTGCGTCCCTTTCGATCGATGCCGAGGAACGGGTGATCTGGCCCTTCTCCTCCGAACGCGACGACGGTCGGCTGAATCGTCTGCCCGGAGCGGCCAGGACCAACGGCAGAGTACACGGCGCGCTGAGGCGCGGCTGTGCCCGAGGACCGATTGCACGCACCGACTGACAGTCCATTAGCCATATCTGATGGCACCTGGACGCGATCGAAGCCGAGCGCTGAATCCTCTTCCCCATTGTTCCCAGCCGCGCAAACGAACAACACCCCAAACTCTGAAGCGAGTCGATCAAGCTCAGCGCTCCAGCGGTTGGGCTCGTCCTGCTCGTCCACAACTTCGTCGGGACCGAGGCTGAGATTCACGATCGCCGGCTTGTCACGTTCCACTACGTCTCGAATCTGATCGAGCAGCCAGTAGAGCGAGTCGTCGAAGGACGGTGAATGCGGCGGCGGAAGCACGCGATAGTGAGACACCGAGCACATTGGAGACTGCGGATCATCCTCCTCAAAGTGCCCATAGAGAACGGCACTCGTGACGAGACTCCCGTGGTCCAGCATGTCGGGTCTGGAAGCTACTGGAGTTAGCTCGACGAGATCCGTGAACTTCGAGAGCGCACGATTCCGCGGATCGATACCCCCGTCGAAGATCACCACTCGACTAGAGGTCGAAGGAGGGCCGTCTGGCGGGGATGCACGACCTCGCGCCGCCCTAGTCAGAGCTGACGGGACCGGCCGAATTCCCGGCATAGGCCGGACTGCCCTCAGCAGGTTGAACCGGGCTGCGTCTCCGATGGCCTCCTGAGCGATCGCAATCGGGACGAAAGTGAGGCCATCGACCTGACGCCGATAGTCGACGTCGACGTCTCCGCCCAATCTGCTGATCCAGGCGTGGAACTTCTCGAACGCCTCGTCCCCCCACCGAAAACTCTCTTGACGGCTGCGACCGATCGGATGCAGCACGGCTTCCCACGTGATTACTTCGCCAGCCCCGACGTCGG
>JANQPS010000214.1 GCA_028285365.1 Thermoanaerobaculia bacterium
TGATGGCGCCATCATCATGGAGCCCACCGACAGAGCCGTCGTCTGTGCTCAAGCCGGCTGCGCCAACTTCGAGCTCGACGTGCCAGGACGAGCGGCTCACGGATGCCACCGCGACGAGGGGGTGAGCGCGATCGAGAAATTTGCTCTGGTGCACGAGACGCTGCTGCGACTGGAACGTCGCTACAACGCCGACTTCCCACATCCGCTCTTTTGCGACCTCGCCAAGCCTTTTCCCTTGAGCGTAGGCACGATCGGCGCTGGCGACTGGCCTTCGACGGTTCCAGAGAAGCTCGTCGCTCGCGGTCGCTTCGGCGTAGCCATGGAGCACGACCTCGACACTGCCAAGCGACTGTTCGAGCAGGCACTCGACGAGGTCAACCGCAACGATCCCTGGCTGCGCGAGAATCCCGCAACCGTCTCCTGGTGGGGAGGTCAGTTCGAGCCAGCCGAGACGCTACCCACCGAGCAGGTCGTCGTGAACCTGCAAGACGCTGCTCGCGTCGAGACAGGAACGCCGCCTGAGCTCGTGGGCGTGCCTTACGGATCGGACATGCGCCTGTTCGTTCATCAGGGCGACATTCCGACGGTGCTCTTCGGCCCAGGCGACGTCCGACTGGCTCACGGTCCCGACGAGCGGGTCGCCATCGCCGACTTCGAGAGTGTGCCGAGGACCCTCATCCGTACGATCGTCCGCTTCTGCGGCGTTTCTTGAAGCGTGTGCCGCCCACCCCGCAACCCGGCGGCACTCCTCGAGTTCGACCGGGTCGGCCAGGGCAAAACGCGCGTACTTCTCGAGACCGCTCGCCGCTAGCTCGCCGGCACGTTCGCGCTCGCCGAGAGCCAACAGAGCACGTCCTTGGGCACACGCGACCTCTGCGGCTTCCATCGAGCCGGCGGAATGGCTCTCGAAGTAGACGCGCGCCCGCTCCAGGAGTCTCATCGCCTGGTCGGAGTCACCCTCGGCCAGCAAGACGCGCCCGTAGCGGAGGCGCGCCAGGGCAACCTGCCGATCATCGTCCGCCAGCTCGCCGTCGGCCTTCAGCCGCTCGAGCGCTGACGCGGCGAGTCGCTTGGCGCGCGCGTGCTCTCCCAGGTGAGACAACACGATGCTCGCCTGACTCTCGATATCGCTCTGACGCCGATCGCCGTGTTGCCCCTCCAGCGCCTTCTCGAAGAACTCCAAGGAGCGCTCGAGATCGCCGCGCAGCTGCAGGATGCGCGCAGTGTTGCGGGCCGCATTCCCTGTCTCGCCGTATCGAGGCCCGCTGGAGGCGAGATGGCCTGCATACGCCTGCGCAAACGACTCGGTTGCGCGCTCGAGATCGCCGAGCTGCGCATAGGTCACGCCAAGGTTGTTGTCGACCTGCGCGAGATTCAGGGACCGCCTTCCGTGAAGGGTCAGGACGCGGTTTCGCTGCTCCAGCTGAATCTCCAGTCGCTGCGCGGGATCAGTCAGCTGGCTGGCGTAGTTGCCGATCGCCTTGACGGTATCGGGATGATCGGGCCCCAGGGAACGCTCGAGCATCTCGAGGGCCTCCGAGAAGTAGCTGACTGCGCGCTCGCGCTCGCCCAGCTCGACCGCCCGCACACCCAGATCGGACAGTGCGTTGGCAATCGTCGGATGATCGTCTCCATAGACCTGACGCCTGATCTCCAGGACTCGCTCCAGCACCGCCACAGCCTCTCGAGGCTCATGGAGGCGTGCCAGGTCCTGGAGCACGACAGCCACATCGGGGTGCAACTCGCCGTAACGCTTCTGGTAGCGACGGGACGACTCTTCCAGACGTTCCCGAGCGAGCTCTGGTTCCCCGGCGTAGAGGGTGACGTGGGCACGCTTGTGAAAGACCGCGAGCGCCTCGTCAGCGTCCTCGGCGCCCAGCTGTTTCAGGAGTTGCCAGGCCTCGTCATAGAAGCGCAGGGCTTCGTCCGGTTCACCACGAACGTCGTAGATGCGTCCGAGCGCAAAGAGCAGCTTGGCCCTGACTTCGGGTTCACCATCCAGAGTCTGCGCTCGGTCTCGCGCCTGAGCCAGGAAGTCGTCGATTCTGACCACGTCGCCCTGGGCCAGAGCCGGATTGGCGCGGTCGAAGAGGTCGACCAGGGTGTCGATCACGACCTCGGACTTCTCCTGTTCGCGCACCAGTCGATCTCGCTCGAGGGTGAGGCGGCGCGCCTGCAACGACATCAGAGTCACCAGCCCTACCAGTAAGAGTGCGATGACGGCGAGCAGCGAAGCCCGGATCGGATGACGAGCCACCAGTCGACGCGCTCGATAGCCGAACGAATCGCGATGGGCTGAAACCGCCTGCCCCTGCAAGAAGCGCTCGAGATCTTCACCCAGCTGGCCCGACGATCCGTAGCGGCGCTCGGGCTCCTTGCGCAGGGCCATGTGGACGATGCGTTCGAGATCCCCGCTGAGCTGGCGCCGCAGTCGCCGAGGTGACGTTCGTCGCAACCTGGCGATCTCGCTCTCAGTAGCGGAGTCAGAGTCTCGCTGCCGAGCCGTGCTGGTCGTCTCTACAGACGCAGCCATCGCCAGCCGAACTGGCGGAGTGACAAGCACCGCGCGTTCGAGCTCGACTCCTGACGGTCGCGAGACCTTGTAGGGCAGCCTACCGCTCAGGAGCTGGAACAGCAGAACCCCCAGAGCGTAGACGTCGGTTGCGGTCGTCAGAGCATCACCCGCCAGCTGCTCAGGCGCTGCATACAGCGGCGTCATCAAGCGGGATTTCGTCGCGGTTGCGCTGGCCTCGATGTCTAGTGCCGCTGGATCGAGCAGCTTGGCGATTCCGAAATCCAAGAGACAAACGTCTCCGTCGG
>JANQPS010000228.1 GCA_028285365.1 Thermoanaerobaculia bacterium
CGAAGGAGATGCGGGTGACCGAATCGAGGTCGAACTGCGGGCTGCGTCGACGGGCGGAGACGACGTGCGCAAGCTCGAGCTGCGCCTCGCGGTTCCGAACGATGCCCAGACAGTGCGTTTCGGCAACCTGCCCGCCATGCAGTTCCGGTTCAGTCAGGACGAAATTGGTGCCGACGAATCCGAGATCGGAGTGATCCGCTTCAACGTGTGGATGATGCCGGTCGCCGAGGCATTCGAGAAGGCCATCGTCGATCTCGCCGACGTGGACGGTCTGGTCATCGATCTGCGTGGGAATCCGGGCGGCGTCGCCGGCCTGGCTCCCGGTCTGGCGGGCTACCTGGTCGGTGAGCGGACACCTCTGGGAATCCTCAAGACACGACGGGACGAGCTCAAGCTACAGATCAATCCCCGCAAGGTGGCACGCGACGGTCGCAGACTGGAGACGTTCGAGGGGCCGGTAGCCGTGCTGATCGATCAGTTCAGCGCCAGCACCTCCGAGATCTTCGCGGCCGGACTCCAGGATCTCGAGAGAGCGCGGCTCTTCGGAGAGCGCACCATGGCCGCGGCTCTGCCCGCAGTCATCGAAGAGCTGCCGAATGGTGACTATCTGATGCATGCTCTCGCGGACCTGACCAGACCCAGCGGAGGACGCATCGAGGGCGAAGGTGTCGTGCCTGATTCGCCGGTGCCGCTCACGTCGGAAGGCCTGCTCCGGGGGGTCGACGAGCCGTTGGCAGCAGCCATGGAGTGGATCTTCGAACAGACCGATCCGGCGGCGAATCCCTGAAGACGAAGACAGGAGACTCTGCGCCTGTCCCTGGTCGACTGCGGAGCGCTCGCGCACCGAGCTCTGTCTGGTCGACCCACCCGCAGGCTCGACGCTTCCGGACGATTCGGCGCACACTGAACACCCAGCTCATGACGACACACAACCCAACGAATCACGAGCGCAAAACGCGATCAACAAACGACCACAACGGATGACAACGGATAAACAACGGATAACAACGGATAACAAGGAGTGACGAAAAACATGAAGCTACTCGAGTATCGCAAGAGTCTCGCCCTGGGCCTGGTGATGGCCCTGGCCCTGTCGGCAGCGCCCGTCTTGTCTCAGGGACTGCCTTCCGCCGACGAGATCGTCGCCAAGTACATCGCGGCGGTTGGCGGCGAGAAGGCCATCCGTTCCGCCCAGTCGATGTCGATGAGAGGCAAGATGGAGATGCCCGCGATGGGCATGACCGGTGAGATGAGCGTCATGGCCGCCGCGCCGAACAAGATGCTCATGGTGATGGAACTGCCCGGCATGGGCGAGGTTCGCACCGGCTACAACGGTGAGACGGCTTGGGTCGACAACCCCATGACCGGACCCATGCTGATGGAGGGTGATCAGCTCAACGATCTGCTCCGTCAGGCCGACTTCTACTCCGACCTGAACTACGAGAAGAACTACCCGACTCGCGAGACGCTCGAGAAGACCGAGTTTGCGGGCCAGGAGGCCTACAAGGTTCGACTCGTCGACACCAACGAGAAGGAGCTGTTCGAGTACTTCTCGACCGAGAGCGGTCTCAAGATCGGTTTCGAAGGTGAGCAGACGTCCGACATGGGAGTCGTCTTCGTGACCACAGAGCTCTCGGAGTACAAGGATTTCGACGGACGCATGGTGCCGACCCTGACGACCGCGAAGATGATGGGTATGGAGATCAAGCAGACCGTCGACGAGATGAGCTTCGACGACCTCGACGACACCGTCTTCGCTCTGCCCGACAACATCAAGACCCTGGTCGAGGCTTCACAATAGGTCACATGGGTCGCAGAAGACCTCCGGCCTCGTACGAAAGCCGGCCGTGAACGATTGCAGGGAACGCGTTGGCGTTCCCTGTTGTTTTTCGGCCGGTGTTTCTGCGGTCGCGGTCCGGCTTGTCCGCAGCGACGTCAAACACTGCGTCCCTCGACTGAAGCTAGGATCTGGACCGCCTGTCCCGGGCCGTGCGGAGCCAAGCTGAAACCCGCACAGAGCTCATACCGTAGGGTTTTGTGATGATCGAACTCCCGACCAATCTCGACCTTCCGAACGACATCGACCCGGCGTGGCTCAGTGGCGGCGCGGGAGCGGTTCTCCTGCTCTTCGGCCGCAAGCTCTTTCACCTGGTCCTCGGCGTAGCGGCCTTTTTCGTCGGCTTCACTTTCATCGGCTCGCTCGGGCTCGAGGTGCAGCCGGCCCTGCAGCTCGCTGCAGGTCTCGTGTCCGGGGTGGCTGCCGTGCTGTTGGCGTTTTTCGTCAAGAGTCTCGCTCTCACCCTCGGCGGGGTGGTCTTGGGTGCCTTTGCGGGCCTTTGGACGATCTCGGCGCTGCCGCTCCACCTCGGCGGACTGGAGTGGGGGATTCCGGTCGTGGGCGCGGTGGTCTCGGCGGTGATGATCCACCGAGTCTTCGATCTGGCGCTCGCGGTCCTGTCGTCGTTCGTCGGCGCCTCCATGATCATGGACGTCTTGCCGCTCGAAGGAGGGGTCTCGCTCCTCGCCGGAGTTGCTCTCTTCGGCTTCGGGGTCATCTCGCAGATGAGCACGGCCGACAAAGACTCTCGCCGTGAGCGTCGCCGGGAACGACGTAAGAAGCGTCGTCGCAAGCAGCGAGCCGAGCTCGCCGAGACCTAGGTTTTCGAGGCCTTGGGGAGCAGAGATCCCAGAATCCAGACCTAGGTAACCGCAGCGCTCGAGGCCGGAACTTCTCGGGCACGGAACACGGTCCCTGTCGACTCGATGGCCAGACTCGTGACCGCTGCGGGGACAAACGCCGCGAGGTGAGCCGGAACGCTGACGCGGACGTCGTTGGAGCTCATCACGAAGCTCTCCCCGGCTCCGAAGAGGATCTGGGGAGACCCGCCCTCTGCCTCGAGGGGCAGGGCTGCCGGGGTGATCGAGCTCAGCTCGAGCCGCGAACCCTGCTCCGTGCTTGGCATCGAGAAGGACTTCGTTCCGTCCGCCACCTGGTGAGCCAGGAGACTGCTCGTGGTCTCTTCGAAACGCGTGATCCGCATCAGCTCGCCCGGGTCGACGTGTTTGCTCGTCAGACCGGCACGGATGGTGTTGTCGGAGTTGACCATCAACTCCACGCCGGTTCCGTCGAGGTAAGAATGCAGGAGTCCGGGTCCGGCCGCGATGGCTTCACCAGGCTCCAAGGTCACGATGTTGAGGATCAATGGAGAGAGGGCGCCGATGTCTTTGGGAAACGTGCTCGCGAGCTTCCCGATCCACTTGGCTTGCTCGGTGTCCAGGTCGCGGAGGTTCGAAGTCACAGAGCTCACGAGATTGCAGACGTCGTTCTGCTCGAGAGACAACAGGTGTCGTAGCAGCTTCGAGTAGAAGCGATGGCTCGCTCCGTTGGTTTCCGTCTGGGCGAGCTCGCGGAGTTCCGGGGCGGCGAGACGTTCGAGATCCCGGACGATGGCGCTGACAGGACGAAAGCCATGGAGTGCTGAGAAGGGCCCCAGGGCGCACAAGATCTCGGGCTTGGGCTGATCGTCGCGATAGAGGCGGTGATCCGCATCGAGGGGTACTCCGAGTCGATTCTCGCGGTCGAACCCGAGTCGAGCCGTCTCGGCGTCGGGATGGACCTGAAGAGACAGTGGCTTCTTGGCGGCAAGCACCTTGAGCAAGAAGCCGAGTCTAGGAGCATCTTCTCCAGAGCCAGACGGCCCGAGCATGGTGTCGGCTTCCTCCCGGATGAGCTGATTGAGCTTCACGCGCCGGTCGCCGATCAACGCGAACGAAGGGGCGAGGTCGTGGGCACCCATCCAGAGCTCTGCTTCGGGCTCCGCGCTGGGGTACGCGCGCCCCTGAAGTTTGGCGATGGCGTCGTCCGAGCCCCAGTCGTAGTGCCTGACTCTGGGCTCGATCAGGAGTGGCCGCGACAGATCGGCAGTCAAGAGACGCTCTCCCGTGTTTGGATTCGCTGCTGAAGCTGCGCGAGCTCTTCGGGAGAATCGGCGTCGAGCAGCGGGTCGATCGACGGGAGCTGAACGCCGATCACGAGGTTTGGATGACGGCGGAAGAGCTGACGGCCACCACTGTCCCCGACGAGGGTGTCGAGCTCGCCGAACAGGCTTCGGGGAAACAGCACAGGTGACCCGCTGCGCTCTCCGAAGCAGGGCCGAACGATGGCGTCGGGTCGGCGCCTGTGCTCTACCAGCATGCGATCGAGGGTCGCGGCATCGACAAAAGGCTGGTCGATCGGCAGGAACAGGGCGCCGCTGACGTCGTTACCCGGCTGGCCTCTCAGCACACTCAGCCCGGTCTTGACGGAGGTGCTCTGGCCTTCGCCGAAGTCGGGGTTGAGGACGATCGCGACCTGCTGCTGCTCGGGCTCCTGGTTCGACGACTCGAGAGCGGCTGTGACCGCGTCGGCCATGTGACCCACGACCACGACGACGGGCTCGAGCTGGCTCTGTGCGGCAGCTCTCAACGCTCGGAGAACGGGCGGTTCGCCGTCGAACGTTGCGAGCTGTTTTGGTGGACTCGAGCCGAAACGCGTCGAGCAGCCGGCGGCCAGCACGATCGCCCCGACACGAGCCTGGGGAGGCTCGTCCTCGCGTTGGTGTCGCGGTCTTGCTGCTGCGCTCGACACTGACTGGTGCACGGTGGCCGGTGGGGCAGAAGGGGAGGACGAGAGCGAGGAGTCGTGGAGCCCGGAGGAGAAGCCTGGTGCGGGCTCGGGCGGCTCGAACGGCTCAACCTCGATGTCGATGACGGACGATCTCGGCGATGATGGACAGCGCGATCTCTTCAGGCTTGCGTCCACCGAGATCCAGGCCGATCGGTGCGTGGATGCGTTCGATGAGCTCGGTGTCCACGTCGAGCTCTCGCAGAGCCACCACCCGTTTGGCGTGCGTCCTCTTGGAGCCGAGTGCACCCACGTACCTCGCTCCGGCTTCGAGAGCGACCTTGAGAGCGGGGTCGTCGAGCTTCGGGTCGTGAGTGAGAAACACGCAGTAGCTACTGGCACCGAGGGCCATTTCGGTCAACTGGTCTGCAGGCCATCGCACGATGAGCTCGTCGGCATGAGGGAAACGGTCCGGTGTGGCAAACGCGCTTCGCGCATCGAGGACGATGGTGTGAAAACCGAGGCGTTGGGCGAAGTGAACGAGGTGGATGGCGACGTGGACGGCACCCACGACGATGAGCTTGGGCAGCGGGTCGAAGACTTCGACGAAGACTTCGAGATCTCGATCGTCGATCTGGAGGGACGTCGAGCACGTTGCAGTGGCCTCACTCAGCAGTGCTAGGGCTGACTCGTCCAAAGAGGCCTCGCCGAGGCTCCCGAGTTGCTTCGGCAAAACATTCGTTTCCGAGACCGGGAACAACAGCAGTCGCCTGCCGAAAGCCTCGTCGTCCTGTTCGACCACCGTCAGCTGGCGCACTGGGATCTCGGCCTTGACGGCTCGCAGCAACTCGTCGACGAGGTTGGCGGGTGGCATCAGATCGTTGGTCTCTCGAGGAAGAGGAAGATGTCGGGGGCAGTGAACTAGGGATCGAGCCGTTCGACGAGGACTTCGATCGTGCCTCCACACGACAGCCCAACGGCCCATGCCTGCTCGTCGGTGACGCCATAGGTCAGGCGCTTGGGCTGACCGTCGGCCAGCACCTGTTGGGCCTCTTCGAACA
>JANQPS010000232.1 GCA_028285365.1 Thermoanaerobaculia bacterium
GACATCCGCAAGCAGAGGAGGAGAGGCGATATGGATAGCGGGGCGCCGGCACCTTGCAGCGGGGACATCGACATCTTCGAGGACGACGTTGCGCTGGCCCAGGAGGCCTTGGAAGCGGCGACGAGTCCCGCCCGACTGCCGAGCCAACGAAGGAGTTGGACGCTTCGATGATCGAGGGCTCCGTCGACGGAAGACCTGTCGAGATACCGGCGGTCCCGGAGGCGACAGATGCTCACTTGAAATTTCGGGTTCGACCCTCAACGCGAAGCAAGTTCGACGAGTTCAAGACAGAGTTCAGCGCTGCGCTTGGTGGTGTGAGGTTGATGGACTCGAACGTCGGCTGGGCGATTATCGATTGGTTCATGGAGGAGAGTGCTCCCGCCGTGCTCCGTCATTTGGAGGCCGCCCCCAGATGTCTTCAGCGGCCGCCATCAGATGACCCAGTTGCAATGTCTGAGTTTGACATTCAGATCAGGAGAATCATGTCCCAGGCCGTCCAGGAGGAGCTTGATCGGTAAGTCCTGGCCGAACTAGCCACCGTATCCCGCGGGACCAGATTGGAGGGGCGCGTGTTTGAATTCGAGAGCGAAACGAAGTGGCGAAACAACGCGATCTGGCGAGCACACGAGCGTGCACAGACTCGAGGCATTCTGGCGTACTCGATCGCCCAGTCCGATTTAGGGCAGCTTCGCGAGCGCTTGTTCTACAAGGAACGGCTGCGAGAGATGCTCGAGGAGTACCTCTATGAATTTGCATTCAACGCTCGGCGGGCGATCGAGTGTGCAGACAGCGAGAGTCCAGGTGCCGTTGCTGAGGCGCGGTCGTTCAGTTTCGCGAGGGGTCGGGTGCGATTTCGTGGGCCCGGAATAGAGGGGGAGCTGCCGCTCTGTCAGCAAGACTTCTGGTGGACCGTGAACCGAGTGGTGCACTCACGCGCGACAGTCGTGCTACCGCACGCGATTGAGGTGCAGGAAGAAAATGAGGAGTGGCGGGCATACGGCGGCGAGCTCACGGTCTTTGCACTTCGATCGGACCGAGACGAAGAAGGAGTTTACAACTTCGTTCGAGTCGAGGACTTCGTGGCCGGCTACCTCACAGAGATGGGGGATCTTGTTGAGGCGGTAACGAACTCGCTCTCGCTATCAGAACTGCGCGTGAAGCCGTCGGATGCTTCGAGAGAGGAAAGCTCGTAGGAGTATCCGGCTGCGGTGTGCCTCGATAACTTCAGCAGAGACGAAGGAGATCGTGCGCGCGGCGTTCGAGGAGGTACGTGGCGGCCTGAAGGCGCAGCACATTCCCGAGTCGTTGCTGGAACCTGTTCGAGCGGATAGGCTTGTCCGAGTGGGTGCGGGGGTTGTTGCGGCGGAGCCTCAATGACCCGATCGAGCGTGTCTCGATGCAAAGGTCCTGCTGGCCGGGAATGTTCTGTCGTCGGTCACGCTGTTGCATGACCAAGATTTTCCACGCATCTCGGAATTGGGTAAGTTCCGATAATTAGGCAGGCTGCGGTCCGGAGGGAGCCTATTTTCCGCCACTCTCAGATTCCTTAGCCAGCTCGCGGGCCGCTTCATGGACCTTCCGAGCGTGATAATGCCCCTCGAACTCTGGATCGACGAGCTTCCCCGCAGCATCCACGAAATCCCCAAACGGGTCCCTGGCTCTCTCGGGGGTGTTCTGACGCGATGTCCCGCGACTCGTGTAGGCGACCCATATCTGGTAGAGGCTTGAGGCGAAGGCGCGGTCTGCATGCTCCGGCGGACGTCCGCGACCGTCCTCTAGGCTGAACTCATCGAGGAGGCGCACCACGGCACCCTCGATCTCCTGTCCGAAGCCAGCAAGAAAATGATCGACGCGCTCAAGCTCCGCGGCCCGAGTCTCGAGGACGCCGTTGCCAAGCGTCTCCTCCAACCTGCGAAACAGAACAGGGTTCTTTTCTCTCAGCTCGTCCAGGCGATCCCGCACCGAGCTGACTCCCTCACTCAGCCGCTGCGAGTCGGCGAGCTTCGCTAATGCATTCAGGTCAGCGCGGTCCTTCCGGATGCTCTCTGGTTGGGCAGTTCGAGATCGTCGAGAGATCAGATCCTCGAGCCGTCCGATGATCAGATTGCGAGCTTTCTCGGTCTGCTGCTCGTCGGTGAGCTCCAGCATGCCGACGACCGCGCCTAGTGCCTCATCTTCGTACTCGATGGGTTCGACGTAGCCCGCTTGCACATCGGAATCGATTCGTCTCGGCATCGTTTGGAATCACCTGGGAAGGGCTCATTGGTCACTGGCTTGCCATAGGGAGTGCCCCGGCAGACGGGGGCACGTCAATGTCACCGCGACTCGGCACTTTCCGCGTCGCTAGTGGTGGCCAATGATCAAGTTGCACTACGCATCATCTATCACTGGATCAATCGTTCGTGTCGAGTCTCTTACGCCCGCGACGAGATCTGACAGCGTTCCCTGCTCACGGAGGCAGGGGATCTCGAGACAAGGACTCGGAATCGCTGGCGATATCTCAATCGCCGAGTGGCGAGTCGGCCATTCGGCCGGTATTCAGCCAGTATTGTCCCTGCAGATCAGGGAACAGAACCCAGAGACGGATTCGATCGCAGCTCCCACCACCGCCACTCGCCACGGGCGCTCCGCCCCCCTTCCTGCCTAGGGCGGCCGCGTTGCGCCTCCCGCGAACTCGCTTCGCGCAGGCGCGTGAGTTCAGGCTCTCCGTCGACGAGCTCTATCGAGCAAGAGTCCTACAAGGTAGCCACCAACCAACACGACCGGGAGAGAGCAGATAGCGAACGAGCCACCGGTGCTCAGCACGAAGAGAATCCCTGCCGCAGAGAACAGGAGATAGACGGTCGATGGCAGGCATTCGAGAACGAGAGAAATCATCTGCAGCCTGAGTTCGAAGTCGCGTCGCGTCTCAACCCGGAGTGGGCCTTCCGGTGCTTCACCACGTCGGAGTCTCTCTCGCTCCAACCGGACTCGTTCAATCTCTAGCTGGAGTTCCGCCATCCGTTCTTCGTGGTCCTGCTCTCTCCATTTTTTGCAAAAATCCATCGTAATTTGGACAACAAAAAGGAACAACCCCATAGCGCAGAACAACACGCCGAGCTCCTCTTGGTCCGGTGGTGGTGTTATCCCGAATCTGACTTCCAGATACTTCCAGAAGAGGCTTTCAAGGAAGTTCTCGGTGGCAACGACTATTCCCGCGATCACCAGAGCGCTAGCCGCCTTGAGTGCAGGGTTCTTAAAGAGCCATCTCTTAAATAGTTCCCAGAGGCGGTCCACGAAGTTCCTCGGTGCGGAGAGCCGATAGCGTGCCCAAGAGTCAGCCTCGCACCGTTCGCTGACGAACGCCACTCCTGCTGGTGGACCGGGGCGGACGGCCTACTTGCCGGACCAAGCTCGTGCAGCTGCCTGAGGCCGAAGGCATTGAGGCCGACCTCGATCGCCAGCTCGAGCCCTGGGAGTGTTTCTGAGCGCCTTGCCCTACTGCTTCCCTAGCGAGAAATTCATCTCCCTAGCGACGCCCCCTGGGACACCGGCCACGGCCTCTGCTTAACTCGTCGGCCTCCGTCGACTGTTCGGGTCGCGGGAAGCAGCTTGGTCATCAAGGCTCTTCGGCCGGAGAACCGGTCTAGAAGTCGCTCGGACCAATGCCCAGCACCTACGAGCACGGAGTCTCGACCCCCTACCTCACCGCTCATCGGGTGCGCTGACACCGAGGAAGTTCGCTACTGGATTGGCGTAGGGAATGCCCCGGCAGAGGGGGCACGTCAAATCCTATACCCTGTATCGAGTCATCGACCGAGCGCCGTTTCGGTTAGCTCCTGTGCCAGGCCAGGCTTCTCGTAGGAGCCAAGCAACCAACTCGTTGCGCCTTTGTCGTCACGTATGGGAAGGGTCATAGCCGAGACAACAAGGAAGTGAGAGCCCTCGAGACTCTTCTAATGATGCTCGGAATGATGTTTTCCAAATCGCGCCATCAACTCAACCTGGGAATTGACGC
>JANQPS010000233.1 GCA_028285365.1 Thermoanaerobaculia bacterium
GACCGCGGCTTGCGCGCCCGGCGCTCACTCACACGGATTGATCAGGGCGTTCATAGCGCTCTGCCGGCGCCGCGGGTTTAGTAGTTTTTCAAGACCGCATTGCGAGACACCGCCTAGTCCGACCCTTGGCCGGCCAGCAGCAACTGCGGCCGGGTGTTCTTCTTCTCGAGCGCCTTGAACCCCTTCGAGTGGTCGGCCTTGAACCCGCTCTACTCCTTCCGACAGCGATAGTACGTCCACTCAGGCATACCCAAGAGCTTGCACATGGAGGCAACGGAGAGGCCCTTGCTCGACTCTACTTTGGCTCGACGCAGCTTGTTGACGATGCCTTCCGCGGCATGACGCTTCCTGCCATAATGTACGCCGTCCGTGCTCCAGCCTGAGACTCGCATTGATTGCGGGCAGTGCTGACACGGTGGATCACCGCGGTGAACGACGGAGCAAAACGCTGCAGCTATGCAGTTGGCTGGTTCGCCGCCAGCGGCCGGTAGTCAATCAACTCGGACCGGCGAAACAAAGTCGGGGGGCTTGAGGGCGACCAGGGAGCAGGCTATCTTCTGGACGATGTTCTCAGCCGTGTTGCCGATGAAGAACCCCGGAATCCCGGTCCTCGCAACGGTTCCCATTACCAAGATGTCGAGGCTAAGCCTGTCGACTTGCAGGGGCACGGACTCCGACGGACGTCCACGCACATGGCGAACATCATACTCGCCGCTGATACCAGATTCCGTGATCACTCGACGAAGCCCTCGCCAATGTAGCCGCTGCGCTTCGGCGACAGTGTCGCGAACCTCTTCTCTTGGAATACTCGACCAAGGGCTGTTCAAGAGGTAGCTCTCGTACTCGAAGTCCCAGCAGGAGATGATCGTCAACTCTCTGCTGTATGTGTCGGCGATTGATCGCCCTAGCCTCAGCAACTCGAGTGAGAGGGCGTAGTCAGAGGACTCGTGACTCTCAGGGTCGATCGCAACACCAACGCGAATCTTCTGGCTGCTCTGCGTAATGGGCCTGCACAGCCACACAGCGCACGGACACTTGCGGAGCAACTGCATGTCGAACGCCCTGAACCCGTTCTGACCGGAGCCCTCGTCAGCTTCCTTGACCAGCAGGTCGTATCCCCCGCGGAGCACCCGTTGGATGATGTGCACCACTGGGGTGCCCGTGCACTCGGCCGCCGTGAGGATGCGAAGACGGTTCGGTTCTAGCCCGACCGCCTCACGGGCGCGATCGATCCCGGCCTTGAGTTCCTGATCTAGCGACCGCAGCAGGGCATCCTTGTACGGCTGCAGTTGATCGGGAAGTCTCGGGCAGACATGAATGGCAGTGAGTTCTGCTTCGTTGTCTCTCGCGAGCCCGATCGCCTGAGTTAGGCCGTGCGACTGCTCTTGTGTGCCTCGCCCGACAAACAGGATTTTCTTGAACTGCTGCATGATGGCAAGTCGTTCTCCTGGGCGCGGCGGGCATGTAGGTTCACAGAGCCGACGCTCTGAATGGAGATGCACCGAGCAGATCCTCATACTCGCTTGTCGATGCGTTGTCGAAGCACGCCTCGATGAGCTCGCGGCCGTACGGGTGAAGATCATCATCACGCAGGAACTGCTCGAGCTCCTGGCGGAAGAAAGTGTAGAGTTGCTCGGCACCTGCGTCGTAGCCCGACTCCGTGACCTCTGGCTGGGTGTGTGTCCGAAGGAACCAGTGCGGGATGACAGTGCCCTCGACCTGAAGGCCCTTGAGGCTGTAGCCCAGAAGGGAGCAGCGAGCAGCCTCCAGCGCATCGGGCTTGAATGGGTTTGACCCACGTCGCGCAAGATACTCACGCATGAGCCACTGTGGCATAAAGCTCGTTGCCCACGCGCCGACGTGCTGGTTGGGCACGAGCGTAAACAGCGTGTCCGTGGTCGTAAGCATCTGCTCAAGCAGGATGTTGGCCTGATCGACGCGTCGCCCTGTTGCGAAGGGCCAATAGGATCCAACACCCTCGCTGCTTAGACCCTCGGTGTCGACGATCGACGGGTTGGCGTGACCGCGCGGCGCGACGAGCCGCCACAGCCACGCGAGCGTCGGCGGCAGCACATGGTACAGCCCCAGGATGCCGTAAGTCGGATGCTCAGCCGTGCACGGTGGTGTGCGGACACCGATCGAACCCACACCGACCGTGACTGGCCCGTCCACGATGCCCGGCACGGCGGAACGCGGGATGACGACGCGCGGGTTTGGGCAAGGCTTGCCCGGCCCGTCTTGAATGTGCCCCCAGATGAGCGCCGTCCCGCCGGGCGCCGAGTCAATGTTGAGGAATAGCAGCGGGCAACCTGGATCGGCGCACAGTTTTTCGAGATGCGGGTCGACGCC
>JANQPS010000248.1 GCA_028285365.1 Thermoanaerobaculia bacterium
ACGTCAATCCGACTTCGATCGTGCTCGACCTGGACACCACCGGAGCATCGACTGGCGACGCCACCATCCTGGTCACGAACCCAGACGGTCAGACGGTGAACGTGACGGTGCCGCTGATCTCGTCCGGCGCCATCTTCGCGAACGGCTTCGAGACCGGGACCATCATCTGGAGCTTCTCCTTCCCATAAGAGAGACTGCTGCGGCGGAGATGGTTCGATGTGCGCAGCGGCAACCCTGAAGGGTTCGGCAACCCTTCGGGTTGCTTGGCAGTTTTGCTTTGCAAAACTGCTGCGGCGGAGATGGTTCGATGTGGGCCCGCGGCAACCCAAAGGGTTGCAGTCGCGTTGAACCGCGCGTCTTGAGCTAGTGGCCTCCTATGGCGGCGCTACTTTATGGCGGCGCTACTTCGAGGCGAACAGGCTGCTCTTCCTAGCGGTCCGTCTTCCTGTAAACGAACTTGTGGCCCGACCAGGTCTCGTCGACCGCACACACCTTGATGTCGACGAGGCCTACCTTCTGGCCGAGTCGCCTGACTGTGGCGCCGTCGAGATCGGTCTCGACACCCGAGCTCTTTTTGGGCCAGCTGATCCACAACATGCCGTTCTTCTCGAGCGCCTTCTTGGCGGTCGGGAGGCGGCGGCCGAGGGCCCGAGCCGAGAGCGCGAAGATCTGAATGAAGTCCTTGCTTCCACGGAGCGTCGTGCTCAGCTTCAGATCGTCAGGTAGTGGCTCGAGCTCCGCCAGGTACCCGTCAGGAGCATCGACCAGACAGACGCGTGCTCCAGGTTTGATGCCGAGCTTCGCGGCGAGAGGACGTTTGGAGTAGCCGGCGGGCATCAGGTCACTTCATCGGTCGCGCGCTTCGCCCACGGCACACTGTGCGGGTCCTCGACGCGTCCGGTCCAGAACTAGACCAGCTCGCCAATGTACTTCTCCTGCGCGAGGCGCCAGAAAACGACCAGGAAGGCAGTCAGCGGAATCGCGAGGATCATTCCCGAGATGCCGCCGAGCGCCGAGCCCCAGAAGAAGATCGCGATGATGATCACCATGGGATGGAGCCCGGTCCGGTCACCCATGATGCGTGGAGTGAGCAGGTAACCCTCGATGGTCTGCACGAGGGCAAAGACCACCATGATCGCGATGAACAGCGGCGTTCCGCCTCCGTCCTGGAAAAACGACAGCGGAACGGCAATGCCAAGCCCTACCATGTTTCCGAGGTACGGAATGATGTTGAGAAAACCCAGCATCAACCCGAGCACGAGCCCGTACTTGAGACCCACGATCGAAAAGCCGATCGCGAACAAGGCGCCCTGCAGGAAGGCGATGATCAACTGGCCGCGGAAGAACGCCACCAGGATGTTGACGAACTCTTTGACAAGATAGACGACCGACTCGCGAGTGTCTTCTTTGAGGAAGGTCAGGTGCGTATCGATCTTGACGGTCTTACCAGGGTCAGCCATCAGAAAAAATGCGAAGTAGACCGGCAAGACTGCCCAGGTCAGGACCGATCCCACGGCGCGCATGACACCCGACAGCGCGGTGACCGCCGTGTCCAGACCACCCCGCAGTCCCTGCACCAGGGAAGCCTCTCGACCTTCGACCGCGGAGCGCAGACGCTCACCGACGTGGTTGGTCTCGACGAACTCGACGATGTTCGGCCAGCGCTCGCGAAAGTAGTCCTCGATCTTGGCCCAGG
Source organism: Thermoanaerobaculia bacterium (assembly GCA_028285365.1). GTDB lineage: Bacteria > Acidobacteriota > Thermoanaerobaculia > Multivoradales > Multivoraceae > JANQPS01. The sequence goes on from JANQPS010000248.1 coordinate 1,697, forward strand.
TCTCGGGTGCCGTTTCGGTCAGACCGGTGATCTGTTCGACGACGAGCGCACCGAAGAACCAACCGAAGGCCCCCAACGGCAGCAAGATCGACAGGAAGACCGCGACCAAGGCCAGGACGGCAGGCAATCGCACCCTGTCGGTGAGAAGCTCGTAGTACGGCCGCACCACAAAAGCCGCGACCGCCGCCACCGCGAGCGGCAGGAAGACGTTGGAGAATCGCGAGACGAACAGGCCGATCAAATACAGGATCGCTCCGATGGCGACCAGGATGATGAACGCCGAAACGATGGTGATGGCAGCACCTACGGTCTTGACCTGCCGATCGCTGAGCTCGATTTTCATCGTTTGATCCTATCTTCGCCGGGGAAAGGGACGCATGGATCCTCTCCTCCAGCAACCAAGACCGTTGCGCCCGAGGCGTCGAGGAAACCTCGCTCCTGAAGCCACGACAGCGCATCGTCAGCGTCCGAGAGAAACCACTCCAAAGTGGAGCCGAGCCGAAAGCTGTAGCCCCATTCGTCCATGTCGCGCATGAGGAGACTACGGCCAACCCCATCGAAATAGTCCGCCAGCACGATCTGCAGGTAGCACACGGCGCTTTCTTCGAGATCGTCGCCACCGGCGTCTCGATCCACCGAGACCCGCCGCTCCTCTCCCATGCAGATGAGGTGACAGCCCTCGTGAAGCGCCGAATGGAGGGGGGTATCGGCGCGCACGAAGAGTCTGGAGCCCACGATGCCGGCTTCAGGCTCACCCCAGTGGCTGCCCGGGATATCGCCACCCTGCGCTACCCAGCGCACCTCGATGCCGTAGCCGTCGAAGAGGCGCTCCAGACTCCCCTGCCGGAGATCGGCGCAGAAGATCAACAAGACCTCCTGTGGCGCGGTTCCCTCGGGCTGGCGTCTTGCGCTCCACTCATGCCGTCCACCAGAGCCTGACCGCAAACACCAGCACCGTCACTGTCACAAATCTCTGAATCCACTCGTGTCCCTTGAGCACGGTGAGCCTGACACCGAGCAGGCCACCCACGACGTTCCCGATTCCAAGAGCAATGCCGGGAAGCCACTGTACCTGTCCCCGCCACGCAAACAGCGCGAGAGACATGACCGTGAAGCACAGTATGGCAATCACCTTCACCGCGTTGCCACGGACGAGGTCGAGACCAGCCAGCGAGGTGACGGCCAAGATCAAGAATCCGACACCAGCCTGAACGAAGCCACCGTACACACCCACCAAGAAGAAGCCCGCTGCGAGCCACTTGACGTCGAGGCTCTCGCGACGGCTCGGGTTCTGTCCCCACAGCGTCCACAGCGTCACCAGGACCATGAGCCACGCCAAGAGCTGTTGAAACGCGCGGTCGCCGATATTGAGTGCCCCGAGGGTGCCCAACACCGACCCCAGAGTCGCCGAGGAGGCGGCCCAGGCGACGGTCCCCCACTCCACGACCCCGTGCCGGTGAAAGCCCCAGGAAGCCCCCACGTTCTGCATGAGGATCG
>JANQPS010000347.1 GCA_028285365.1 Thermoanaerobaculia bacterium
AACAGGTTGTTCAGGTTGAACGTCCCCACCGTGACCGCCATCAAGCCCCCTCGCCCCCAAGCCTCGGCACGCCGAGACATCGCCGGCACGCCGCACCAGCCCGAGCAACTCTACGTTCGTGCGTCGTCACACGCCGACTACGAACGGGCGCGGTGGATCTAGATGCACCGGTCACCGCCGGCGCCCGGCTCAAGCGACCGGCAGAGCGGCTACGTAGAGAGCCCCGATCGGCGTAGGGCACTCACCATCTAATGCGCCGCCAACTGAAACCAGCAGCCCGGCGCCGCCAGCGAGCGCACGGCGCCAGACCAGCCGCGGACTCCTTCTGATCACTCGACAGCGGTTGAGAAGTCCACCCAGATCCCCGATCGAACCAGCCGTCGTTCCCGCACCGAGCCCAGGGCTGGTGTCTCCGCCTGCAATCCGGTACAGGGGTCATACTGGAGTGGTATCCGGCAGTCGGACGTGGAATCCTACCCAGCAGTCTTATAGGTACCGCTGATTCGGCAAGTCGCACGGAGCTGAGCAGCGACGCCGGGGGGGCTGAAACGGTGGCAGTCCGACCAGCGGTGCGCTACGGTCACTCGGGTGAGGTTCCACTCAGCCGACACGCCGCTCACTTCGTATCTGAGAAGGGCGACCGGCTGGGAGCCTCGCCTCCGGGTCCCTCCCGGCGAGTCGGTCCACTTCCAGGGTAAGGAAGCCCGACTCGACCGGGAGGGCCCACCCATCGACGAAGTCTCGCATGTCTGACCGGCGATGACACGCCAAGACGCCTCTCCTGCCTCCCTGCCTCTCGTCACAGCGAGCGAGACCGTGGACGCAATTGTCGCAACATCCAAGAGGCTGAAGGGTGAGTTCCGGCTCCGTCAGGAGTTCGTCCAGCGATGGGTTGAGGACCGCCCACAGCCCGGCCCGCTCGCCAGCCTTGTGTCAAACGGCGATCGGCGCGGGCTTCTCCTGTACCTGCTGCTTGTCACGAAGGCCAGCGCCCCACCGTTCGACGCGACGCTCGCCTCGACCGTGTGGGCACGCGCTCTCGATGTTGGCGGGGGCGTCGGGACGGCGCGGTCGACGATCTCCAAGACCTGGGGTCGTCTCGAGGAGCTCGGTCTCGTCCAGCGAGAACGGAGCGGACGCCTCACGAACGTGCGCCTACTACGCGAGGACGGCAGCGGCGTCGAGTACACGAGCCCTGGCGAGGTCGGCGATCGGTACTTCCGCGTGCCAGTCGCACTCTGGAGCGCAGGCCCAGACGAGGTACGTAGGTGGTACCAGGCGCTTTCGCTCCCAGAGCTGGCCGTGACCTTGATCGGCCGGAGCCTCGGGGACGGATTCCTCTTGCCCCAGGAGAAGTCCATGGCTTGGTACGGCATCAGCGCGGACAGCGTGGGCCGGGGGATCTCGGGTCTCGTGGACCATGGCCTGCTCGACTTCAACGAGTCCTACAAGAAGGCTCCGCTGTCACCAACGGGTGTCACAGCGGAACGCCGGTACACGCTTCAGGCTCCCCTTGGCCCCGTCGGACGGCTCAGCGGCAAGCGCGCCGCAACGAAGAAGACACCGAGCAAGAAGAAGGTGCGCACCAAGAAGGCCCGTGCGAAGAGGAAGAAGGTCGCCAAGAAGAGAAGGCCTGCGAACGCTCGGCAAGACCAGTAGCTCGGGACGGCCAGACGCCCCCGCCCGGGACGTCGTCGAGCGCGTTGACGTCAGCTCGAGCCAGACGTCCTGCGCGCTGATCGCTCAATACTCCGAGGGGGAGCCGATAACGCAAGGAGAGGAAGACTCGGACCCGCACCCGGATCAGGAGGGCCGAGATCGCGCAGGAGGAACAGCCCACTGATTCGTCCCCACCGCCCGACGAGGAACGTCGTGGCGAGCCAGGATCGCCCTGATCGTCCCGGCGTTGACCCCGAACACCTCACCCACGGCCACGAGCGACAGCCCCGACTCGTACAGCCGGATCACTTCGGCATGATCGTTCGGCTCGATCGAGCGGTACCGCAGGCGCACACCCTGACTTCTGAGGATCTCTCCTACGGTCTTGCGGTTGATCCCGAACCGCTCCGCCAGCTCGTAGACCGTCTCACCGGCCTCGTAGCGAACCGCCAGCTCGGCCAGCTGATCCGGGCGAAGACGACGGTGACGAGCAGGAGCCTCGGGCTCGACCCGGACACCGCCGCGGCGACTCACCACCCCTGACATGGTGTTTTCTAGATCAGCTAGTACGTCTGTTCGGTTCGCGTAAGCGGTCAGGAGCTCCCAAAGCCGGACACCTTGAGGAGCTTGTTCGAACCTCTTGCTTGCCTCGTCAGACGTCGAGGCGGATCCAGACCGGGTCGTGGTCGCTGCCAACAGCGCGACTGCTAGGTCCCGACCGCCTCCTTCGCCGAAGCCCACCGACGTGGGCAGCCCGCCCACGATCTACCTCGACAGCGTCACCTCCTCCCACAGCTAGCTGCGGAGTGTCACAGCGGGCGGTGTACGTGACGCCCGCACGGCCGGTATGGCTCCAGCGAGTGCTCCAGTCGCTACACCCGCGAGGGGAGCGAACCCGACCAAGCGCGGGTCCATAGTTGTCGTCCATGTTTGCGAAATGGCGACGCCATTCACGGCTAGAATACCTAGCATCGTGCCAATGAGTCCACCAAGCGCTCCTACGATGATTGCCTCCAGCATCACCTGTTGTGCGATATGGACACGCGTCGCTCCGAGTGCCCTTCGGAGCCCGATCTCTGACCTCCGCTCAATGACGTTGAGCAGCGTGGCGTTCGCTATTCCGATCGTCCCAACGAACAGACTAAGGACCGCCAGAGCGTAGTAGAGGCTAGTCACATCGGTTTCAACCTGTCGTCGTAGAGTAGACGGATTCGGTGGCACCAACGCGGTAAGGCTACTGGGATGTTCAGGCCGAAGCGCAATTGGAGCCTGGCGGCCGATCAGAGGTGCAGCGCCGGGCGCAACGTCGATCAGCACCTCATAGTCAGAAGTACGGGCGCCGATGCGGACTCGTTCAGTAGAAGAAGGAATGATCGCTGCCAGGAGCAGCTCCGGATTGCGCTCAACGTGTTCCAGAATGCCGATCACCACGTACGCTGTGTCGCCGATGAATACGGCAGGTTGATCATCGACGACGTTGACATTCAGCTGACTCGCCGCCACGCGACCTAACAGAACTACGGGCTCGCTGCGCTCCTCGTGCAGGGGATCCGGGAGTCGGCCGCTTCTCACCTGAGGTAGAGTCGCTCGGATCGCTCCCGGCGTCGCTGCGACAACCGGGACCCGAGCGGTCGAGGACACACGGGGATCACTCGGGTTGCTGCGGGGCGAGAGCCGTCCGTCGTCTGGTACTGAGTAGAGCACCCCCGCATGGTTCACGCCGTTTAGTCGCTCGAGTCGAGCGTCCGCGTCTTCCGGGAAGGGGCTTGCACCTTCGGCGCTTGGATCGCGTATCCGAACCTCGGTCGCAGCCAGTGCGTCAAAGGACGACGATACCTGAGCATTGAGGGTCGCTGCCACGCCCGTGGTCGTAACGAAAGCCGCCACTCCTACGATAGTGCCGAGGGACGTCAGAAGCGCTCGCGCTGGTCTGTGCATAACTGCGGACAAGGCCTCGGCCACGGCATCACCCCACAGGAGGCGGGATGGCAGTGAGTCCACTCTAGACATCCGAGGACGATCCTTGCCCCAACTGGCCGTCGATGATGGTCAAGTGTCGACTTGCGCGCGCAGCTACCCGGTCGTCATGGGTTACAACTACAACCGTCAATCCTTGACCATTTAGACCTCCAAGCAGATCGAGAACGCGCTCGCTCGTCGACGAGTCCAGATTGCCGGTCGGCTCATCGCATAGCACCAAGGAGGGGCGCCGGATCAGCGCCCTCGCCAGCGCCACGCGTTGACGCTCACCACCCGACAGCGTGGCGCATAGAGCACTTGCTCGATGCTCAAGACCGACCTGCTCGATGAGGCGAATGGAGCGAGTCCGTCGTTCAAGGCGTCCGACCCCCTGGTACAACAGGCCTACCTGGACGTTCTCTATCACTGAGCGATACTCGACGAGGTGGAAGGCTTGGAACACGAATCCGATCTTGTGCGCCCGCACGGCAGCGCGCTCATTGTCGTTGAGCGAAGCGACATTCGCCCCATCCAGGTAGTAGCGACCACCCGTAGGACTTTCGAGAAGTCCGAGAAGAGACAGAAGGGTCGTCTTCCCCGAACCTGATGGTCCGGTTATGGCCACATACTCGCCCTGATCGATAGTGAACTCGCAGGAGCGGAGCGCCCTCACTTCGGGCGGCCCCGCGTAGGTCATCTCGAGCTTCTGGACGTCAACGACGTTCGTCATCCGGTCCTCGTATCAACGTCCAACGATGACCTGGTCGCCTTCGGCTAGATCTCCGACAGCGGCAGGACGCACGGCGACGAACCCGTCGGCACTGATGCCGGCCACAACGGGCACTCGCACCGGCCCGTCGGCGTCGACATGCAGCACACTGACGCGAGCTGATCCATCGGTACCTGACGTCACGGCCGCAAGCGGTACTACGAGCTGCTTCGTTTCAGTCGAAGCAGCTGTCAGAGTCACTCGAAGGTTGCGGCCAACGAGCGAATCCGGCAATGAGCTATCGGGGGCCACGGTGATTGCCCTCACAGGCACACCGTCGCCCGCGGATGAGGGCTCCTCACCGACGCCCTGCACGCTTGCTGCGAATCTCGAGCCGCTCGCCTCATCCAGTAGTTCTGCCGGCAGACCCTCGGAGACGAGTCGCGCGTCCTCAAGCGGCAGCTCAGCCGTAACCAGGATGTCTCCACTGGCGAGCGAGAGAAGGCTCCCATCCGCACCGCCGGCCGAGTCAGCAAACCCGTCCTCCGACGTCGTTGGTGAGGATGCTCCGTCGAGAGCCCTCGCAGGCATGCTATCGACAAACACAACCTCGCCCTGAGGAACGGTCGCGCCGTTCAGCCGGTTCAGCTCCGCCAAGGCGAACGCTGCGTCGTCACGTGCACGCTCCGCAGCCTCAACTGCCAAGTGTGCTTCTAGCGATGCTGTCTCCGATGCGAGCTCTTGCCGGGCGAGAGAAGCGATGTTGAGAGCTGCCTGGGCAGCCTCTACTGCATCGTTGGTGACGCGGACGACATCGTCCAGTTCCACTTCGGCGAGAGCTACAGCGGCGTTCGCCGCGTCAATAGCAGCGTCGCTGGATTCGGCGGCGCCCTCTATCTCCAGTCTTCGTGCCACAGCAGAATCCAGAGCTGCCTGCGCCAAGGCGACGTCCGTAACGACGTCGGCCTGGGCACCTTCGAGCTGTCTTTGGGCCGCAGCGACGGCCTCGTCGGCTTGCGCAACCTGAGACGGGGCGGGCCCAGCTGCCATCGCATCCAGCGACGCACGAGAGGCAGCAAGTGCAGCCTCGGAATCTGCGAGGGCACGTTCCGCCGCTGCAACCTCCTCGGGAAGCGACTCCGACGTTAGAAGAGGCTCATACCCAGCGGATGCGTAGAAGTCTCCGACAGCTGCCGAAGTTGCCGGTCCGAACACGCCGAGTTCCGACGGTTCGATACTGTATCCGAGTCTACTCAGGGACGCTTGCAGAGCAGCCACATCTTGTCCACTCGTGCCAGGTTTCAAGGAACGGTAGACGGGCGTTTGACCCTGCAGGGCGAAGACCGGCCGGCCCGACACCTCAAGAACCCTGTCACCTTCGTTGACCACGTCACCGATACCGACTGGAGCGTTCGTAACAACAGCAGTGCCATCCAGGGAAGTCGGCGCACTGATCGTGGTGATAGTCGCAGCTACCGCCTCGCCGCGCGTAATGAGAGTCGAGGAGAGTATGCGGAACTCAACCGGCACAGTGATCCATGATGGTGATGGAGCGTCGGCGCGAGACGCTGCCTCATCCGTGGTCTGTGTGTTCGCCCCGAACCACCAAGCTACGGCGGCTACCCCAGCCATTGCAAGGAGCACTGCGGCCCACAGCCGGCGACTGATCCGCTCGCCGTTGCCTTGAGTGGGTGGTCCGAGTCGATTGAGCGACTCAGTGGCAGACACGACAAGGTCTTCTCGACGGACCAGAGACTGACCTGCTGGAGAACCTTCCTGGTGGTGTGATCGGGCCACTAGTGCCAGGCTCCGGATCGCAGCGCGACGACCACGTCTGGCACCATCGACGCCTACTCCGGATCCTCGAACGGGCCTATGGACTCAAGCACAGAGGGACCCTCAGCTGCCAACGCCTCTCGCCGATCCGCCACTACTAGTTGCGCAGCCTGCAAGATGGCCGTGACCTCGTCAATCGCTTCGGCGTTGTCTTCTGCCCACTGCTGGACCGCTTCTTGCTCGAAACGCGACCTCGCCTCAGTGAGGCCAACAGATTGGTCACACTCTAGGTCGCTGCGCCTGACTCGCAGCTCCTCGTCGGTGACTTCAGCGTCAGCGTTGAATTCCAAGGCTGCCTGCCCCGGGAACCGATACGAGTACCCGTCCTCAGCCATGCACTGACTCCACTCCGAGAGGAGTGTTGCGCCCTGGACTGTGGTCTCAAATCCGCTTGTGGCGGCGTCTGCGCCAACCACTAGCTCATTGAATCGATCAGAGAAGGCCAAGGCCTCGGAGGCCCCAAAGGCGTAGTTCAAAGCGACGTTCGAGCAGCCGTCTTCGGACAGAAGGCTCTCGAAATAGGCTTCATCGCCAGTGTTCGAGCTGTCGTCAGGCTCCAACGAGGGAGGCTCGCCGTAGCCATACTCAGTGGCGATCTCTTCATTCAAGGGGTTCAACGACGCAAAGACTGCATCGCTGTCGACATACTCGACGGGCTGGTAGGCGAAGCCCGCTGTCTCCATACATGCTGCTGTCGCGAGCTGCCATAGCTGGTAGGAGCTCTCGTAGTAGGCCTGCGGCGAAGCCCACGCGAAACTGTACCGCCACTCCTGACCAACAGGATGCAAGTTCGGAGCGCTATCTGCCGACTCGGACGAGGCGAGACCAACAGCTCCGGCGGATGTAGAACCCGGCGAGCCGGTCTCGGAGGTGGAACACGCTCCGAGACCGGCAACCAGGATCCACGCCGCAGCAAGACTACCGAAGCTGCGGCGTAGACTCAGCAAGTGGAGCTAGTCCGGTAGCGCAGCGAGGCCCCCGAGTGAGGAGACGACGTGGTGCCCCAGACATTTGTCTGTGACACCCAGTACAACGGGCTACCATAGTTGTGCGAGCCATACACGCACATCCTGGCGTACGATGCACTGTTCTTCTTGAAGGCTCCGATGTTGTTCTGCACAACGAACTGAGGCAAGCACGGAGGCAGAATGCCACCACAGAACTCGGTGACATACCGATTGTTCGACAAGTTGCTGTCGTTCGAGTTGAACTGGTACCGGTCTGAACCGTTCGGATGCTCAGTACAGCCCTTCACGCTCATCGAACAGCTGGAGCCCGATGGGCCGGCGGACGCACTCCCGCCGCCCATCACCACGAGGGAGGAGAGGACCAACGCCACAACGGCCACCACGGCCGCTCCTCTTCGCCCCCGAGGCCCCCTTCTTCGCCCACTCTTCTGATTCGCTTCATCAACGTGCACTTCTTGACCTCCTGTTCGAAGGTCGAGCATCGACATCGCCCCGCGCGTCAATGAATCCACTCGACCACCACCCACCGGTGGCGAGTACGTGCTTGACGGACGTCAAGCACGTACTCAACGTAGCCCGGGCTGCCGGGACCGTCAAGTACCGTTGCGGAATGTGCGGAGAACCACCAGCTAGCCGGCGCGGCGCGATCCGGTCCACGGCGCGATCGATGTTTCTAGAACGCGGGTACAACGCAACAACGATCGGTGACATCGCCGCCGAGATCGGAGTCTCGAAAGCAGCGGTCTCGTACCACTTCCGGACCAAGTCGGCGTTCCTGGACGAGCTCGTGGAGCCGTTCGTGCAGCGACTCGAGCAGGTCGTTGATGAACACGCCGGGGGGCCATCCCCGAACGCGGCGAGGGCCGTCCTCGGGGCCTACCTGGATGCGCTCCTGGAGGACGTCGAGGTAGCGCGCTGGGTCGATACGGACATCGCCGTCCAGCTCGATCCTCGGTTCGCCGAGCGGCTTCGCCGTGTGACTGACCAGGTCGTCGACGCCGTTACCGCTGGCGGACGAACCGAAGCTGACAGGATCACCGGCCTCGCTGCGCTCGGTGCTCTCTGGCGCCCAGTCAGACAGCTGGAAGTCCACAACCTCACCCACAGCCGCGCGAGCGTGCTCGAGACAGCGATGACCATCTGCGCTCCGCGGGCGCCGGAGGCGACGACCACGTAGGAGCGTCCTCCAAGCCGGCGCCGATCGAGCTCGTAGCGGCTGCGGGAACCGGCTCGGCGAGCCTGACCGAGCAGCGACAGGCTCCACCCACCTAGACACCTCGCCTGTCGATGTATAGACTGTCGAGGTGTGAGACGGGAGCAGCTTCGCGGACACCTTGAGATGTTGCTGCTCGCGGTGCTCGCGGCTGGTCCCGGTCACGGCTACGCCGTGGGTGCGGAGCTTCGCCGCAAGAGCGAGGGCCACCTCGCCGTAGTCGAAGGCTCGCTCTATCCCGCACTTCACCGGCTTGAGACGGCAGGACTGGTCGAGAGCTCGACACAGAAGGTTGATGGGCGAAGTCGGCGAGTCTATCAACTGACGGCAGATGGGAAGACCGCGCTGAAGGAGGAGCTCGACCAATGGAGCCAGTTCAAGATGTGCGTGGACAGGGTTGTGAACGAGATTCCATGACCGACGACGACAAGATCCGGGGCTACGTAAGAGATGTGCGCTCTGAACTGCAGCTGCCCAGAAGTGAGAAGCGCAGAGTTGCAGAGGAACTCGCCAACCACCTAGACGACAGCGCTGACAGGCATATGCGGTCCGGCCACACGCGAAAGGAGGCAGTCGACGTTGCTATCGCTGAGCTCGGCGACCCGAGCGACGTCGCATCAGAGTTCAATGACGAGACCAGCCGTGGGTCGCACGTCAAGGGCATCCCGAAGTGGCTGCCGCTCGCTCTTCCCACGTTCCAGCTTCTCCTCGGCGGGATCCTCCTAGCCTGGAGTCTCATAGGAGACCTCGCGGGCTCGACCCGAGGTAACCGGACTATTCAAGGCCAGTACCTATTGCTAGTGATCGCTGCGGCGATCCTGTCCTACGGGGTGTTTAGTTCCGTTCGCCACGCCGAGAAGGACTCGTCTTGGCGCTGGGTAGCCTGGTTCTGCTCGGTTCTAGCGATACTACCCGGGCTGTTACCGTTCATCGGATAACTAGACCGAGTTCACAGCATGTTCGGTCTACAACAGCGCCGGATTGGACCGGGCTACTGACAGCCTGTCTCGGGTGCCCTCGGCGTGGGGTGTACCCACCACACTCTACTCAGGGCACCCGAGACACCCCTTTGTGCCGACGAGGCCACCCTCTCGTGTCCGCGATCGTCGCAGTTGGCGCCGCTCAGGCACCGGCCTCCCCTACGTCCTGCCGGCCTGCAGCAGCTGCACACCTTCACACCCACCCGGTTAAGGACCAGACCATCAACAACCGAACGGTGATCCTCGGACTCGACGACTCTCAGCACGGTACGAGCCGCGGCCCGACATCCGGAGGTAGCGCCGCTCATCGACAACTCGGCCTAGATCGTCGCCATCATCTCCACTGGTTGGCCCCCACCGCCCGACGAGGAACGTCGTTGTGAGCCAGGATCGCCCCGATTGTCCCGGCGTTGACCCCGAACACCTCGCCAACAGCAGCCAGCGAGAAGCCTGACTCGTACAGCCGGATCACCTCCGCGTGCTCCTCCGGTTCGATCGAGCGGTACCGCAGTCTCACACCCTCACGCTTCAGCATCTCCGAGATGGTCTTCCGGTTGATCCCGAACCGTTCCCCCAGTTCGTAGACGGTCTCACCGGCCTGGTACTGAGCGACCAGCTCGGCCCGCTGGTCAGGGCTCAACCGGCGGTGTCGAGCAGGAACATCAGCCGGGGCCCGGACATCACCGCGTCGACTCGCCACCCCTGACATGGTCTTACCTAGAGCAGCCAGTACATCTGTTCGGTTCGCGTAAGCGGTCAGCAGCTCCACCAACATCGAACATATGTTCCCTCAAACGACCCCTGTGACAGGGGTCGTTTCATGTCCGGCCGACTGTGGATAAGTGCGCAATCTGGTGCGACCACGCACCTTCTCTCACCCCTGTTGAATGGTTCGATTCCCAGCAGGTCATCTGTTGACTTCATCACAACGCAATTACAGGGGTCGGCGCGACCAGCGTTCTGAATTGTTGTAACAGATACAGCAGATGATCTCGTCCGGCCCAGGACTTGCACGGTGTTAGAATAGGCGCATGAAGAAGAACGTCACTCTCAAAGTTGACTCTCTCCGGAGTGAAGCACGAATGGGAACACTTAGGCTTGGTCAGCGTAGCTATATCTCATCATGGCTGTTGCGTTCCGCAAAGCGAGAAGCAGCGCGCGCCCTAGCAATAGAGCAGGAGCATCCCGGAGACTGGAGTGAGCCACACGTTTCTGAGCACATGGACATCGTCGTCTCCTCTGTGCTCTCATCAGCGGTCTTCCTTGAAGCAATGATCAACGAGCTCTATACGGACGCTCACCAAGACCATCCAAGCTACGTTGGGCAGCTGGACGGAGAAGTCGTCCGTCTGATGGCAGCCTGGTGGGAAGAAACCAACGAAGGGTTCGACAGAACTCTCGCCAAGTACCAACTACTGCTGTCGTTCGCTGGCCTCGACAAGATGAACAAAGGCACAGAGCCGTACCAATCTGCTGACTTGCTGCTAAGGCTTCGCAACGCCATCGTGCACTATCGTCCCGAGACCATCTACGCGGACGAGAGACACAAGCTTGCAGATCAGCTCAGTAGTCGAGTGGCGAAGAACGGTCTCTTCTCCGAGACAGTTCCGATGACTTGGCCGAACGGCGTGCTCAGCGCAGACTGTGCCCGCTGGGCGCACGAGTCAGCGGAAGCGTTTGCAGATGAGGTCTCCACACGGCTTGGCATCAAGCCTAACTACATGGCGCTACGCGAATGAGCACGACTCAAGGAGATTTGCCGAGCCTGATCGGACAGCTCCGAATCCGCATGCAGCGTGTCGAGAACCTTGGCCAAGAACTGGCCAACTTGATCCAGCAGTGGATGTCGACTCAGCCTTTCGACTGGGACGCA
>JANQPS010000378.1 GCA_028285365.1 Thermoanaerobaculia bacterium
ACCTCGATGTCGGCTCATCACATCCTGGGGCTGAAGCAGGTCCCAAGGGTTCGGCTGTTCGCCGATTAAAGTGGTACGTGAGCTGGGTTTAGAACGTCGCGAGACAGTTCGGTCCCTATCTCATGTGGGCGTAGGATACTTGAGAGGATCTGTCCCTAGTACGAGAGGACCGGGATGGACGAACCTCTGGTGCACCAGTTGTCGCGCCAGCGGCACAGCTGGGTAGCTATGTTCGGAACGGATAACCGCTGAAAGCATCTAAGCGGGAAGCCCACCTCGAGATGAGGTATCCCTGAAGACTCCTGGTAGACGACCAGGTTGATAGGCGGGGCGTGTAAGCGCTGCGAAGCGTTGAGCTAACCCGTACTAATCAGTCGTTTGGCTTGACCAAACCAGGTCTCCTGATCATCGGAGTTGCGCAGGCAACTCTAGTGACAGAGACCAAGGCATACTCTCGACCGTGAACTTCGGTCGGAGAGAGATCAATGCTCTTTGCTTTCTAGATGGGCAAACCGGCGTTGACGAGCTGGCTCGATTCGTCGAGCCTCCGTTAGAGACGCGTACGAGATTCAGTTTCGGATTGCTCGAAAGAGTTTTTCCGGTGACCCTAGCGAGGGGGAAACACCCGTTCCCATTCCGAACACGGCAGTTAAGCCCCTCAGCGCCGATGGTACTGCACTGGTGACGGTGTGGGAGAGTAGGTCGTCGCCGGGAGTGTTTCGAACGGCCCTCGTCTTGTGACGGGGGCCGTTTTTCGTTTGGCGCGAGGTTTTCGGGGAGAAGGACGCCCTTCTGAGCGCTGTTTCGCAAGCGGGTGAGCCTGGACCCGGAAGCGGCCCCTTGAGAATTGTCGTTGCGTCGTGATGCCGTTGCGTCGCGATCGGAGTCGGCTTCGAGCTCCGATATGGAGTCAGCGGGATTGCGATGCGGTCCTGCTAGGCTCGGCCGCGATCGCCAGAAAGAACTTCAAGGAACAACCTGGGCCACCCGTAGGTCGGGGGTACCGAGGTTCAGCCGCGCTCGAAGTCAGCACCCGGCCGTCCCGCCGGGTCACGGCTGCGGGTACCGGGTGCCTGCTGAGAGGAGTGCACGCATGTCACAGGTTGGAGACACTCCGTCGAGAGCTTTTGATCTCGACGGCCAAGTGGTGCTGGTTACCGGATCATCTACGGGAATTGGTGAAGCGATCGCACGGCTGACCGCGGCTCATGGCGCGAAGGTGGTGGTGAACTCTGTGCGCTCCACCGAGGCCGGACAACGTCTGGCCGCTGAACTGGACGATGCGATGTATGTCCAGGGTGACGTTTCGCTACCCGACGATGTGGACCGACTCGTTGAGGAGACGGTCGCTCGATGGGGACGAATCGACCATCTCGTCAACAATGCAGGCACCACCCAGGTGATCCCGCATCACGATTTCGACGCTCTCGAACCTGATGTCTGGAGACGGATTCTCGACGTGAACGTCGTTGGGACGTTTCTCATGAGTCGCGCCGCACTCGCGCACCTCGGCGAGAACGGCGGCAGCATCACGAACATCACCTCCATCGCCGGCCTCCGCCAGGTCGGGAGTTCGATTCCCTATGCGGTGTCCAAGGCTGCGCTGAACCACCTGACGAAACTCATGGCGAACCAGGTGGGGCCCAAGATTCGAGTGAACGCGGTCGCACCAGGTCTGATCAAGACTCCCTGGACCGCTGATTGGGACGAGGCACATGCTCGTGTCGCGGAAACTGCGCCTCTCAAACGGAGCGGGGTAGGCCACGACGTTGCGGTTGCCTGCCTAGGCCTCATGGTGTCGGAGTACACGACCGGTCAGGTCCTGGCGGTGGACGGCGGCGTCACGCTCCGAGGCTAGACGTGCTTCCTGTCATCGTCATCGTCGGCTACCTCGTGCTGGTGAGCGCGATCGGGAGCCTTTTGGCCCGCCGTGCCTCGAGCTCGCTGGGATGGGCCGTTGGAGGCGGCCAGATGGGACTCCTCATCGTGGCCGCGGGAGTCGCCGGCACGCGGATCGGGGGTGTCGGAACCTACGGTGTAGCTGGCGACGTCATCACGACCGGACTGTGGAATCTCTGGTACGCGGTCAACACGTTCCTGGCCCTTGCGCTCGTCGGCTTGATGTTCGCAGTTCCGTTTCGTCGGCTGCGACTGCAAACCGTCTCGGAGATCTTCACCAGGAGGTTTGGCGCGCGGCGATGTCAGGTCCTCACGAGCCTGTGCGTACAAACCGAGTATCTGATCGTCAACATCCTCGAGCCCTTCGTCATCGGCAGCATCGTGAGCACCGTCCTCGGTATTCCGTTCGGGTGGGGCGTCCTCATCGGAGCCGTGGTTCTCATCACCTACACGGCCCTTGGGGGACTCTGGGGTTCGGCCGTTACGAACATGATCCACTGTGCGGTCATCATCGTCGGACTCAGCGTCGTCGGGCTCGTCGGACTCCATCACCTCGGCGGTTGGCAAGAGATGACCACACGGATTGATGGTGCGCTCGCGGCGGCCGACCCGGCGATCGATCGTGCTTCGTGGTGGAGCTTCGTGGGCGCCGGCTGGGCCGCGGTGCTTGCCATGTTCTTCTCCGCAACGATTCACACACCGGCTGCCTCCGTTTACGTCAACTTCTCTACAGCGGCTCGAAGAGAAAAGGACATCTTGCCCGCGTTTCTCCTGGCGGGCGTCATTGCCGCCCTCATGCCTCTGCTGTCCGGATTCATCGGAATGCAGACGCTCGCGGCATACGGCACGAACTCAGGGCTCGCGAGTTACCGCGCGCTGACCAACCTGGCCCTCGAGATCAGTCCGTGGATAGGTGGTGTCGCCCTGGCCGCGATCCTCGCCGCAGTCATCTCTTCAGGTGGCCCGATCCTTCTCGCCAGTTCCACCATGTTCGTTCGTGACTGGATCCCGGGCTCACAAGACTGGTCTTCGGAGCGTCAGCTCAAGGCCTATCGGATCGCGACGGTGATCTACGGCGCGGTCGCGGGACTCATTGCCTGGCAAGGCGAGATCCGGTCTATTCTCGACCTGCTCCTGCTCGGCTTCGCGATGGTCGTCCCTCCCGCGATCGCACTCGGCTACCTCATTTACTGGCGTCGTACGAGCGAGAAAGGCTGCTACTTCGGAATGCTGACCGGCTACGGGGTCGGGCTCGCCTGGTATGGCGGAATTCGCTGGGCGGAATGGAGTGGTCTCACGCTCGGCGCCGACTCGAACTCCTTCGAGCGTCTCCTTCACACGTGCTTCGTGGGGCAGAGCGGCGAAGGGATCGATCCGTCCTACATCACCACACTGCTGCCGCTCATAGCTATCCCCGTCATCTCAATCCTGACTCCCGAAGACGAAGAAGAAGACGGCGAACGGGCGAGCGACTTCTACCAACGCCTGGCGGAACCGAGCTGACGGCGACCCACGACCGAGCCTCTCAGGCGTTGGTTTTACGGGTAGTACCCCGAGATCGTCTTCACCCGCGCCCCAGGGGCGCTGGCCTTCAGCTCGATCCGGCGGAACTGGTCATCGGCAGCCGTGTTGGTCGACTGATAGGCGATGAGATACTGGGAGCGGAGCTCCCGCTCAATCGAGGCGTAGATACCCGCAAGCTCCTCGGGATCCTGAATGAAGTAGCTTTCACCGCCGGTCTCACGAGCGAGCGTGGCGAGCTTCCTCTTCGCGCCGGTTTCCGCTATCTGAAGGCCGACCGCATAGACCGTCACACCGGCCCGCCTCGCGTACTCCAGAGTGTCCTCGAAACTGAATCGAGACACCTCGTCCTTTCCATCCGACAGCAGCAGAATCGCGCGCTGGCCACTCACCCCGGTGAAGTGGTAGAGAGCGAACATGAGACTGTCGTAGAGCGCGGTTTGCCCCTCGGCCGACAGCCCGGCTAGACCGCCCCCGAGCCGACTCAGATCAGAGGTCATGCGGACCGCTAGATTCGGGAACCGATTGAACGTGATCACCGCCGCGCGATCTCGAGGCGTGATGGCTTCCTCGAAGAACCCGAGCGCCGCCCGGCGAGCGGTGTCCAGAGCGCCTTTCATCGACGCTGAGTTGTCGATCAGAACGCCGACATGAATCGGGAGATCTTCGACCTTCTCGAAGCGCGTGATTTGTTGGCGCGACCCGTCTTCCTTGACGGTGAAGTCTTGCGCTTCCAAACCCTCGATCAGACGCCCCGTTCGATCCGTCACGGCCGCGTAGAGTTCCACGAACTGGATCTCGACCTCTTCGAGGTGGTCAGGAGCGTTGACGAACACGAGATCCTCGGCGGTGTTGCCGTCCGCCAGGTACGCGACCACGCGAACGTACGAGAGCTGACCTGGCTGATCGAGCGCCAGAGGCTGAATCCAAGGCTCCTGATACAGCCGGGCCATCAACGTCTCGTTGAGGAAGACCTCGACGTGGTCGACCGCCTTGTCTTCAGGCGCCGTAATCCGTGCCTCGACGAGCACGCTGTCCGAGAACGACTCACCGGAGCGCGGACTCACGAGCCTGACGGAGAAACGCTGCCCGCCAGCGTTCAGCTCGAGCTCGTCCCACGCCAAGGTCTCTCCGCCTTCATCGAGTGCCTCTGCCCGCAGCAGCCGCCGCCTGGGAAACGGTCCCAGGTCGATCTCGACGTTGTACGGCGGTCGGTTTTTCGTCGCGATCAGCTGGTCGTCGAGAAAGAAGCTCACCCGGTCGATGTCTTCTCCGGTCGCGAGCGTGTCCGTACGCACGAACCCGGTCTGCAGACCCTCGGAAGGAGGCAATAACGCGATCGTGGTCTCGCCGAGCTCGAGAGCAGCCGTGGCTTCAGCAAAGATCCGATCGATCTCGGGATCGGTCGTACTGGGCGGAACGAACTCGTTCTCTAGTCGCGGCACCACCAGTGGCATCTCGATTCGCGAGAAGCCTTCGCCGTGGAGGTCCTCCACTCTGAGGATGATCCGGTACTCGTCCGGTCGGAGATACCGCTGAAAGACCAGGTTCATGTCCTGTCGTGCGATGTCAGACGGAACACCAAACTGATAGCGAAAGCTCTCGAGCAGCTCATTGCCGAGAACCACCTCACCGAGCAGAACAAAATCGAACGAGCTGTGGCCGGCAAACTCACCGACGACCACCGCTTCGCGGGGAAAGCTGACCACACCCCGGACCGCAGTTCGGCTCTGGTGCCGACCGAGGAAATCGACGGCGATGTCGCTCTCGAACGTTGCGGCGTCGGCCGGGAGATCGGTCGAGGCGGCGGAAAACGCCGAGACCCATTCGAGGCTGCGTGGACGTGGCTTCAAGAGCACCCGATCGAGTCGCGACTCATAGTCGGAGCCCAGCCCGCTGATCTGCTTCGCTAGATCGTCGAGCAGGGAGCCGTTGATACAGCCCCGAGACGCACGAATCACCTGCTCGAGGACGCCTCCTCGACTTGGACGCCAGATCCTGGCGGGCCCAGTGCCGCCGCTGCCTCGCAGAAACACGACGACAAATCCGAAGTCCACGGCATCGCTGCCCGAATAGGCCCAGATGACGGCTGGCGTCCGAGTTGTCGTGCAACGAACCTCGACCTCGCGACCCGGAAATCCGTGCACCAGCAGCACGCGCGTTCGATCGTCGTCGAGACCGTTGAAGTTGGAGCGTGCGTGAGCCACTCGCTCCTCGTAGCGCTCCTTCATCTCGTTGCGGGCGGTCTGGGGAAACGGGTCACGAACCTTCCAGAACTCGCGAATGAACGCCTGCCGCTGATAGTCCGCCGTCAAGCGGTCGTAGGCCGCCATCTCGGGTCGAAGCATGATCGGCTCGACCTCTTCTCGCCACCGAGCTAGCGGATCGGCCGGCCCGAACTGCTGAGCGTGAAGCGAGCAGGCGAAACCGAAGGTGAGCCAAAGTACAGCCAACGAGGCGCGGCGAAGTGGACGTGAATCCGCCATCCGAAGAGGCTAGCTGTTGGGACCGGCGGGTTCAAGAATGGTGGGACGAGCGAGGGTCGACTGGCGACGTCGATCCGGCGCTATAATCGATCGTTCGGGCGCGGCGCCACTCGAGCGCCGAGAGGAGCTCGAAACGCCATTGTCAAGCGCGCTGCCGACTCAGCGAGGGTTACGGATCCAGTCCAGCTGTCGGCTGTCAAAATGTCTGAAGTGCGCAGATCTCACGCACTCCGGCGTCGGCCCTTCCAAAGAGAGCGCCGAGCCAACCATCGAGAGGAGCCAACGATGATTCCTGCAAACCGCAAGCGACCGGTGACTCGAGTCGTTCTCCTGACGATCATTACATCTGTTCTCTTGGCGCTAGCGTCCCTTCCGAGCGTCGCGCAGCTGCCACCGGAAGCGGTCGATCTCGCCCTCGTCAAGATCCCGCAGAAGCTCGAGTCCGCCGACATCTGTCCGGTCAAGCTGGTTCCGTCTTCGGCCGAGGGAGAGACCTGGAGCCACGAAGGGGTGAGCTACCGAGGCTCCGAGCCGGGCGTGATGAAGTCCTTTGAGGCTGATCCTGCGAAGTTCGCAGGCGCCCACGAGAAAGAGGTCTGGGTGCAGAACTTCATGCTGGCGATGAGCACGATCTGGTGCCCGATCACGGACGAGGTCACGCCAGGTGGACGCAAGCAGGTCGACGGTCTTGGCTACACCTGGGAGAGTTGCTGCTCTTTCTGTGACGAGGAAATGAACCCCGACAACTTCACGGAAGCGCTCGAGACCCTCCGTGAGCGCGCCGAGGAGAGCTTCGAGCTGGCAGGTGGTGTCTACGTGAACGATGCTTCCAGCCCGGTCGAGGGTGCCATCAAGGACGACTTCTGATCCTCGACGCTTTCGTTTCCCTTTCGGGCGCATCTGAAACGCCACTGGTCTGCGAAGTTCTGGCGGAAGCCAGGCGAGGTAGCGTGTGTCTTGCACCGTGCCTCGCCCACCACGACTGACGCCGGAACTCAATCCCATGCCTCGCATCACCAAGGTCTACACACGAACGGGAGACGATGGCACGACCGCTCTCACTAGCGGCCGTCGCGTACCCAAAGACAGTCCCCGCGTCGAGGCGTACGGCACGATCGACGAGCTGAGCTCACATCTCGGCGTCGCTCGAGCTATTGGCCTGAGTGATCTCTGTGAGTCACGGATGCGTCGAATCCAGAATCAGCTCTTCCACCTGGGCGCGGAGGTGTCGTATCCGGTGGATGAGCGCGGCGGTGCCGACTTCCCAGGAATCGAGCCGCGCCATGTCGACGAACTGGAGAAGCTGACCGACCAGCTCATGGAGAAGCTCGAGCCGCTGGAGAACTTCCTGCTGCCGGGTGGCGCGCCAGTGGGCGCGGAGCTCCATGTGGCCCGTACTGTTTGCCGGCGCGCAGAACGGAGCCTCGTGGCGCTTTCCCGTCTGGAGACGGTCGAGCCCGCGGGTATTCGCTACCTCAACCGGCTCTCCGATCTGCTATTCGTCATGGCTCGCTACGAGAACCGTGAGGCCGGATCCCAGGATCTCCTGTGGGATAGCCGGGACGACGAGCCACTCGAGGGCTAGGCGGCAACCCTCCGGGTCGCGGCAACCCTCCGGGTCGCGGCAACCCTCCGGGTCGCGGCAACCCTCCGGGTTGCTTGGTAGTTTGCCTTCGGCAAACTACGGGATGGCATCCAACGCGTAGGGCCGTTCGGAAGAGGAACCGCTAGAGGTCTGACCCCTTGTAGGTGTCATCCCGACGAAGAGAGCTCCTGAGTCCCTCAGGTGTCGTTGGGCTGCTACTCGCAGCAACGCCATCCCTACGCGTTCTCCACCGACGGAACGGCGCCTGGATTGTCGGAGGACTTGCGGTGTCGCAAGAGCCTGCAACCGGCGACCGCTGGATCCTTCGTCGGCTTCTCGTCGCCCGCCGCCTTTGGCGGCGCTCGCCGGCCTCCTCAGGATACGCGACCCCCGGCGTCGGTTTCGCCGGCGGGACTGCCGGAGGACTTGCGGTGTCGTAAGAGCCTGCGACCGGCGATCTTTGGATCCTTCGTCGGCCTTTCGTCGCCCGCCGCCTTTGGCGGCGCCGCCGGCCTCCTCAGGATACGCGTTCTCTTGATAGCGGCTTCGCCGCTACCTAGAGAACGCTACTGTGCGACGGTTTCGCGGATGACCTCTTCGATCGAGGTGACTCCTTCGCGGATCTTGTGAAGTCCCGATTCGCGAAGTGACAGCATGCCGGTCTGGAGTGCTTTCTGGCGCACCTCGTACGAGCTGGCACCTGAGAGGATCATCTCCCGGATCTCGTCACCGATCGACATGACCTCGTAGAGTGCCGTTCGCCCCTTGTAGCCCGTGTTGCTGCAGCGTTCGCACCCGCGTCCCCTGAACAGTTGGACTTCGGACGCGTCGCTCTCCGAGAAGCCGATATTCATGAGGGCCGCGGCGGGCGCGTCCACCGGCTCCTTGCAGTGGCTGCAAATCCGTCGCACCAGTCGCTGCGCCACGACGCAGTGCACCGACGTTGCGACCAGGAAAGGCTCGACTCCCATGTTCATGAGTCGGTTGATGGTCGACGGAGCGTCGTTCGTGTGCAGCGTCGAAAGCACGAGATGCCCGGTCATGGCGGCCTTGATGGCGACCTCAGCCGTCTCGAAGTCACGGATCTCGCCAACGAGGACGATGTTGGGATCTTGACGGAGGAAAGATCTCAGAGCCGATGCGAAGTTGAGCCCGATCGACTCCTTCATCTGGACCTGGTTGATTCCGACCAGGTTGAACTCGACCGGATCTTCGGCCGTCATGACGTTGACGTCGGCCTTGTTGAGTCTGGACAGCGCGGAGTAGAGCGTGTTGGTCTTTCCGGATCCCGTGGGCCCGGTGACCAGCACCATCCCGTAGGGCTGCATGATTGCGGCTTCGAAGACCCGGAGAGACTCCTCCTCGAACCCCAGCTTGGTGAGGTCGAGCATGAGGTTGTCTTTGTCGAGCAACCTGAGGACGATCTTCTCGCCGAAGAGGGTGGGCAGGACCGAGACTCGGTAGTCGAGGTCTTTGGCCTTCCCTCCGATCTTGGTCTTGATCTTGATGCGTCCGTCCTGAGGCAGCCGCTTCTCGGCGATGTCGAGCTTCGCCATGATCTTCAAGCGGCTCGTGATCGCCTCCTTGAGCTTCAGAGGCGGATTCATCATCTCGTAGAGGATGCCGTCGATCCGGTAACGAACCCGATACTCCTTCTCGTAGGGCTCGATGTGGATGTCGGAGGCACTGCGCTTGATGGCATCGGTCAGGATGATGTTGACGAGTCGGACGACCGGAGCATCCTCGGCGCTCTCCTCGAGAGCATCGAGGTCCATGTCTTCTTCGTCCTCGAGGACCTCGAGATCGTCGATGACCTCGTCTTCGAGGTCGTCCATGACCTTCTTGAGCTCGACGGCGTGAGTCGAGCCGTAGTACTTGTCGATCGCGGCGCGCAACGACGGCTCTGACGACACCACTGGCTCGACGTCGTAGCCCGTCATGAACTTGATGTCGTCCATTGCGAACACGTTGGTCGGGTCGATCATCGCGATCGTGACCTTCGCTCCCGCCTTGGAGACCGGGAGGATCGTGTACTTTCGAGCGACGTCCGCGGGGATGATCTGGATGACTCTTTCGTCGATCTCGATCTGGCCCAGGTCGACGGACGGAACGCCGAAGTGCTGGGAGAGAAAGTCGACCAGAGTGTGGTCTTTGATGTGGCCGAGCGTGATCAGATTCGTGCCTAGACGCCCGCCCTGCTCGCGCTGAGAGACGAGGGCCTCCTGGAGCTGATCCTCGGAGATGAGGCCGCCACGCACGAGCAGCTCGCCAAGTCGATTCTCCATACTCTCTTTCCTACGGCCTTCCTGATGCGTTGGGCAATCGCCAAGAGCTTCCTGTGACGCCCCTGGTCATACAGTCGAAACGTCTGAGAGCGGCATCCCGGCTCCCCGACGACAACGCGCAAGGCTAACACAATGTGCACTTTGCGTGGACTCGAGGGGCGTCGGATGGCTTCGGTCAGGTGGCCTCGATCGGGTCCTGCAAGAGGCGTCCGGTGGAGGTCTGTCTCGGGTCGCGACGGCTCGCCGCTGAAGGGTCGCTAGAGCCGGGCACCAGATGCTGTGCTGTGCTCGAGAAGCTCTCGGCCCCAGGTTCGTTTTCGGAGTCTTGGTCGCACACACTCACGGGTAGCATGCGCAGGTGAGAGTCTCCCGCGATCGGCGATGAGTGGCACAGGCGGGCACGAAGCAGAGTCGGGCCCGGAGAGTCAAGAGAACGGATCCATGGTGCACGAGAAGAACGTCGAGAACGAGTCGCCATCCCCGAGGGCGACGGCACGAAGCGACGACGAAGAAAGTGCCCGGCGTGCGAGGCTCGCCGACGAGGCTGCCGAGGAGTGGCGAGGAGCAAGACTGAGACCCTCGTCTTTCGACCGTGAGCGACTCGAGGCCCGTCGGCGTCAGCGTCGCGAGGTTGCGAGTCTCGCCGACTTGTCGACCATAGGACTGGTTTTCCCCGCGGCTCTGGCGTTCGGATACTTCGCTGGGAGATTCATAGGGGGTCTGGTGGACGCCGCCGAAGCCGGCGGGATGATCGGAGGCGTGATCGGGATCGTAGGTGGCTTTTACAACGTCTACAAGGTCGCGGTCCGCCTGCAGGAGTCCGATGAAGACGGAACCGATCGGGCTGCCGAAGTCGAACGGGACCGCCGCTCGGACAAAGACCCTGGGGCGGAGCGTCTCCCATGACGACCGATCGTCACGAGCCGCTTGCCGAGGAGCGTGAGAGTGAGGTCGAGAGCGCGGGATCCGATGGGGTGCTCGATGGTCCTCTCGAAGCTCGTGGAGATGCGGAGCCGCCCCAGCACCCTGAGCTCCGGGAGCTCGGAGAGCGACTGGAGCGACGCGCGTTTTGGCTGGGTGTCGTTGGGGCCCTCGTGTTCGGAATTGTCGTCGATCTACGCGCCGCCCTCGTCTTGACACTCACAGTGGCCGCAGCTATCGTCTCGATCCGAGGTTTGAGGTCGCAGATCAGCGTCCTTTCTCCCATCCCGGGCACGTCTCACAGCGCCCGCAGCTACGTTCTCGTCCTCACACGAGCTCTCGTTCTGGTAGTCGGTCTGGCACTGATCTTCAGGTTCGGAGCCACCCGACCGACCGCCGTGATCGCAGGAGTCGCGACCCTCCCCACTGCACTGTTCATCGAGGCCATCAGGCAGGCGTTCGTCAACGTGGATTAGCCCAAGGCGATCCAGACAGCGAGCGAGCGACTGACCGAAGCTCCCAAGAGTGAGCTTCAGCCTGCCGTCTCGGTGTGTCCCCATCTATACGACGATGGCAGCCGAAGAGCACGCACACTCCATTCTCTACGGCCCGGTCAACGCTGGCTGGTCCGCAATCACCAAAGCGACGGGTCTCGAAGAGCGCCTGCCGAGCGAGGTGCCCGACCACGTCGTGATGTGTCTGTTCATCTTCGCGGTCGTTTGCGCGATGGTGATCCCCCTGCGTTCGATGCTGCGCAAGGAAGACCCTGGTTGGTTCCAGCAACTGTTCGAAGTCATCGTTCAAGCGCTGTCCAGCATGTTGGACGACACCATCGGCCATGGCGGGGCTCGGCGATTTCTCCCCCTCATTGGTGGTTTCGCCTTCTTCATCTTCCTGGGCAACATCTCTGGAACCTTCTTTTTCCTCCAGCCGCCGACCCAGAGTCCTTGGGTGACCTTCACGTTGTCGATCACCGCTTGCGTGATCTACCACCTGCTGGGCTTGAGGAAGCACGGTCTCGGTTACTTCAAGCAGTTTCTGGGTCCAGGCCCGCCACCGGTGTGGTTGTGGCCCCTGATGTTGCCGATCGAGATCGTGACCCATGCGGGCCGAGTGCTGTCGCTCGGGCTCCGGCTCTACGGCAACGTGTTCGGAGAACACACCGCCGTTGGCGTTCTGTTTGCCCTCGTGCCTTTCCTGGTGCCCCTGCCGGTTATGGGCCTCGGGCTGTTGGCAGCCTTCATCCAGACCTTCATCTTCGTCATGCTGACGTCGGTTTACATCGCTTTTGCCGAGGCCGACGAGCACTAGTGGGACGAGTTTCCCGCTAGGCCACCGAATCAACCAACCCTTCCCTCGTCTCTTTCGAAGCAACGTAGGAGCTAGAAATGCGCAAGTCCCTCTTTTGTCTCTTCGTGATCCTGGTCCTGGGGTCCATCGCCACGCCGGCGCTCGCCGCGGAGGCCGGTGAAGGCTCGATCAGCATCGGTCTCGGTATCTCCGTTCTAGCACTCGGCATCGCTGCTGCCGGTGGTGCTCTCGGTCAGGGCCGTGCGGCGGCCGGAGCCCTCGAGGGCATGGCCCGCAACCCAGGTGCTGCCGGTCGGATCCAGGCCGCTCTCCTGATCTCGCTGGCCTTCCTCGAGTCGCTGGTCATCTTCACCTTTGCGATGGTCTTCCTGATCCGCGGTATGGCCCTCTAGGGGTTAGACGACACGCCTCGATCTCGTGGCAGAGGGTTCCAAACGGATCCCTGACCACGCTTGCAAGCCCGCTCCCCTGGCCCTCTGGTGGCCTGTGGTGCGGGCTTCTTTGCGTTTTGGCGTTGGTCTCTTGATGACTTGCGCCACAGGTGCCTGCGCATCGAACCGCGCCAGGATGGCGCTTTGACGCTCTCGAGCCCGCCTGGCGGTCTCTACGGACACCTTGGTCTCTGAATTCGCTCAGATTCTTCGCGCTGTCTCGATGCCGTGAGCGCCGTGGAGCAGCGAGGCCTCGTGCGGGACGAGTCGTCTCGTCATCGCGCGAGGACACACCGTCCTCTAGCAGAGTCACAGTCGCGACGCCTGACGGGGACACACCGTCCTCATCACCCTGGACTCGGAGGGGATGCAGCGGGATCGCCAGTATCTCGGGCTCCCGCCCGGGCGCCATCTGGGCCCTGAAGGTGCCAGCACGGCGCGCTCGAGCCTCGTCTACCGCTCAGGCAGCCAACCGGTGACAGCCTGGAGTGCGTATCAACAGGAGGAAAGATCAAGAGAAGCCAGTCCAATGCGCCCGTGGCATCGAATGTGCTTCATAGGGTGATCGTAAGCGAGTCAAACCGGGCTCGACTGAACGGGCACATCGAGCGCTGCGGGAGGGACCTGAACATCATGACCAACAGCCAGAGCGAACATCAGAAGGGTTGGAACTTCGAGGCTGAAGCCATGCCTTTCGTGGATTCCCTGTACAACACTGCGTACCGTATGGCGCGCAACGCACAGGATGCAGAGGACTTGGTTCAGGAGACCTACTTCAAGGCCTACAAGTACTACGACAAGTTCCAGGAGGGAACCAACTTCAAGGCCTGGCTCTTCAAGATCCTCAAGAACACCTTCATCAATCGCTATCGCAAGCTCCAGCAGCAGCCGCTGCAGAGCGACTTCGGCGATATCGAGGGGACGTTCGAGAACGAGGTCAACGAAGACTTCACGAAGAAGCCAGTCGACCCGGAGCAGGAGCTGCTCGAGTCGGTCCTCGACGAGCACGTGCAGTCGGCTCTCGAAAACCTCCCCGACGACTACCGCATGGTTGTCGTGCTGGCGGACCTCGAGAACCTCTCGTACAAAGAGATCGCGGAGATTCTCGAGATTCCGGTCGGTACCGTCATGAGTCGCCTCTACCGAGGTCGGCGCCTCCTGGAGGCAGCTCTACTGCGCTACGCGCGCGAGCACAACTACCTGGGAGCGGACGAGCTGCCCAGCAAGATGCGCAGCCGTCAGGCCAACTGAGCGACGACGGATTGGCCAGCTAGACGCGGTGCACCAGAAGTAGTACCCCGGACGTAGGACCTGCCTGGCTAACGCCTAACCGACTTGGCGATGAACGAGTGTGCTCAGTATGCGAACCCGCAGTTCGCGAGGCGCGGAGTACCTGACACACCGCTCGCGCATGATGCGCCTGACCCTCGTGGATGTGGGGCACTGGCTGAACAGCTCATCGAGCTGAGAGACCTCGATGTCGTTCAGGTGGTCGCGCTCGGCGCGGGTGAGTAACTCGATGAGTCGTTCTTGATTCATGTCCTCGATGCTCTAGTGTACGGCGGGCGCAGTTGGGCAAGCCTGGATTCTCTGGTCTCGCAGCCGACGAGACTCCATGCTTCGGTCATCCCCCGCGCCAATTCAACCGTCTCATCTCCGGCGTATCGCCTCGTGACGCGGTCTCGCCCCCTCTCTCGAGGGACCCTGGCTTCCGCGCCTGTGGCGCTTCCCGATCGACAACGAGCGCGCGCGGGAGCTTATTCCACGCTGTCCGCAGACGGTTTCGGCAAGCCGCGTCGACTCTTGATGGGCACTGTTTCTTTCCGTCCCCGGCCGGGCCAGCTTGGGCAACGCTTGTGATACCTTGCGAGCATTCCAGGCGACCTTTCGTGTCCTGATTCCCTGCGCGTGACACACCAAGTTCAACCCCTCTCGGAGGCCTCGGCGACACCCGTCGAGAAGCCAGGCCGGCGCTTCAGCTTCGGCGTCATCGGACTGCTGCTGGTCGTAGCGGTTGCCTTGTCCGCAGCGAGCTCCCGGCAGGTGCGCTGGCTCGAGCGGGTGGAAGTGCATCAAGCGATTGGCTACCACGAGCACCTGCCGCCCACCGAGGACGTGATCCCGCGCCACGTACTTGATGCCGTGGAGCTGCCCCTCGAGTATCGGGTAAAGCGCGGCCAGAGCCTCGTGGGCCTCCTCGCCGAGGCTGGCCTCGATCGACTCGATGCTCACGCTGCCTCGAACGCCGTGACTCGGCATCTGGACCCGCGGCGAGTGAGGGCCGGCACGAGTTACGCCGTCTATCGGCGCGACGACGACTCCATCTCCAAGTTCGTCTTTACCCTGGCTGGACAGGGAGAGGTTCACCTCAACGACGTTCCGGACGGATGGAGTAGCGAGTATCTCGCCTACGAGGTCACTCATCGCACTCACCGCGTGACTGGAGTGCTCGAAGGCGGGCTCGAACAGGCCGTGGTGGCTGCCGGTGGTCCCATCACACTGACCTACCGTCTCGCTGACGTCTTTCAGTGGGACCTCGATTTCAATCGCGATCTGAGACTGGGAGATCGGTTTTCGATCACCTATCGGGCCTCATGGGTCAACGGCAAGATTCAATCGATCGACGCGATCGATGCGGCGATCTATGAGAATCGAGGCCGAGTGGTCGAGGCCTTTCGGTATGGCGAGGACGGTGGCTACTACGACAGTGACGGGCGTCCGCTTCGCAAGAGATTCCTCCGCAGCCCGTTGCCGTACTCGCGCGTGACGTCGCGGTTCTCGAACCGACGTTTCCATCCGATTCTGAAGAAGTATCGACCGCACTACGGCGTCGACTACGGGGCCCCCACAGGGACGCCCGTGCGCGTCACCGCAAGCGGGGTGGTCGCATCGGCGGCCTGGTCCAAAGGTGGTGGCAAGACCATCAAGGTCCGTCACCCGAACGGCTACCTGACGGCGTATCTGCATCTTTCACGCTACGCGGACGGCATCAAGTCCGGCCGGCGCGTCAGTCAAGGTGACGTCGTGGGTTTTGTCGGCTCGACTGGATTGTCGACCGGGCCTCACCTCGACTATCGCGTGCAGTACCAGGGACGCTGGATCGATCCGTTGTCACTCAAGAACGAGCCCGCCCCTCCCCTGGAGGAGTCGGAACTGCCGGCTTTCTTCGCGGAGCGCGATCGCCTGACAGCTCTTCTGGGAGCGCTCGAAGACGACACCCTTCTGCGGTCACCGGTTGGTGAGCGAGTGGCCATGGCGAGTGGCGAGTCGGGTTCGGTCCTGGCGACTGACTAGCACTGACTAGCCAGGCCTCTCGGCTTTTTGGCTCGAAAGACGTCGCTGGAGGCCAACGGTCGAAGCTCGTCCCACGGTCTCCTGTGGATGCCAAAGGGTGGGGTAGCGTGAGGGTCTGCTTCGTGGTCCGCAACTAGCCGGGCTTTGATGAGCCGTTGTCGTCGGGGGGCGTCATGGCAACCAGATCCTGCTTCTCGAATCGGTTTCGGTCGATCGCCATCGCGGTGAGTCTTGCAGTACTGCCGACGTCACCGGCGAGCTCCGAAGTCCTTGTCTTGGTAGACGGTCAAAGCGTCGAGACGAGCGGACCCTGGGAGGTTCGCGGTGGCTTGATCATCTACACGACCCTCGCCGGCACGCTCTCGTCGATTCGTGCGTCGCTCGTCGATCTCGAGGCCACCGAGATTGCTAATCGACCAGTGACGGCGGCACAGGATGATAGTCGCGAGATCGACGCGCCGGCGCTGGTGATCAAGCAGGAGGATGTCGGTGCTGCGTCAGACGCAACGGTGTCGACCGCCCGTCTCGTGGCGCACCTCTCGACGCTCGATGCTCTCGAAGCGCGGAGGCTGGTTGAGGCACTCCGGCCGTCTGTGGAGAGGGTGGTTCGCCTCGATCTCGAGGTGGACATCCTGAGCCCGCGTGGATTCGACCGGACCATTGCCCTGCTCGAGTCCGATGTCGTCAGGTTTCGTCAGCTGGCAAGCGACACGTCGGACCCGGATCTCTCCAAGTCCTTCGGCCTGCTGGCCTCGGATACGGAGCGCTTTGTGAGGCTCGCGCGCAGCGATTCGGAAGCCGCTCTCGAAGAAATCGCCGCTGGTTGGCGTCAGCTGCGCGAGCTCATCGGCTATCAGTGGTGAGCTGGGGAGGTCTGCTCGCTCGGTGGTTCCTCGAGACTGTCTCGGAACAGCAGGTTGAGCTGTTCCCGTGTCCTCCTGGAGTCTTCGATATCGGGTCTCCCATGGCCAGAGAATCGGCCAGTGTGGCGGTCGAGCTCCTGCGCGATGAAGTTGTTGATCTCAGGTATGGGCTTCCCGACGCCGAGCTCGGGTAGGGATCTCTTGAGTCTCAATAGCTCTAGGATCGAAGGTCTGAGCTCGTCTGGAGCGACGGTGTCGAGGAGCTTCTCGAACTCCATCGGAGGCACCCCGCCGCCGCCTTCGATGTAGCGAATGGCGAACAAGGGCCTGAGGACGTAGAAGTACTTCTTCAGTCGTGCCTGGTCGCGAAGCAGGTACTCCCGAGCGTTCGCTCTGGCCATGTGGCAGTAGTGATAGCAGAGCGCTATGTCGTTGAAAGTCTGTGGAGCGAGCTCCCGCAGCCGGCGTGCGAACGAGCCCTTCTCGATGTACACGATGGGGCTGTTGAGCCATTCGAGCAGCGCTCCGTTGGTGCGCGTGAACAGATGCAGTGCTTTGCGAAGGTCCCAACCGCCGCAGTCGATCTCGTCGACAATCGGATACTCGATGACGTCGCGACGGCGCTCCACATCGAATGAGAGATACCAGTCGGGTTGGCGAGCATAGATAAACCTGACGTCGAAGTCAGAGTCCTCTGAGGCGAATCCCCAGGCTCGGCTGCCCGATTCGCAGGCGTACAAGATGCGCACGTCGTGCTCGGTCTCGGCCACGTGAAGCCGACGCAGGATCTCCTGCGCGATCTCCGGTGGTATCGGTTGGCGCTCCACTCGCTAACTCCAGGACGTGAGGCATCAACCTACCAGCCAGGGGGTCGCTGGGACTGCGGTCAGCGCGCTAGCGGCGTTCCAGGACCTGGACCGGGTCGATCCGGCTGGCCCGCAGCATCGGTAGCGTCGCAGCGGCGAGCCCGGTCAGGAGCAACGAGCCGACGATCACGAGTCCGACGGTGAGATCCAGCTCACCGAGGGCGCCGAGCCAGGATTCGACGGCTGGCTCCAGTAGCCTTGAAAGAAGCCCGCCGCTGACGAGTCCGACGACGCAGAGCGCGACGGCTTCACCACCGATCCGTCCGAGGACACCGCTTGGCCTGGCCCCGAGCGCCAGCCGGATTCCGATTTCCTGTCGGCGCTCCAGGACGGTACTCGACAAGAGGCCCGAGAGACCGAGGCCCCCGACCAAGAGAGCGCCGAGCGCCATGGCTGAGAGCAGGAGGCTGAGCGTCGCCTGGCGGCTCAATGT
>JANQPS010000304.1 GCA_028285365.1 Thermoanaerobaculia bacterium
CGACCCGCATGAAGGCGCGCGTGGCCGTCACTCGAGTACATCGTCAGCGTCGCGTCTGCGACCAACGGGGCTTCTTGAACCCTCGTCGATCGGAGCAGCTGCCTCGTCAGGCTACTGATCGGTGCCACCGGCTCGGGCTCAGTCGCCAGCCGCGCGAGCGGCAGCGTCCAGTACCAGATCTCGAGATTCGAGTCTGAAAAGGTGATCACGCTCGAGACCAGGGCCCGGTCCCACCACTCGTCGTAGATTCCGCCAGCCCACTGCCGACTATCCGTGTCGAGATACCCCGTACTCCGGTCGAGCGGCAGCCCGTAGGAAAACGTCGAGATGACGTTGGCACCATCCACGACAGACACAGCGGAAGGCCCGGCGATCGTTGCGAGCTCCGAGCGGCTCCACAGCAGGAGCGCAAGGTCCGAATCCACGTCGACCGGCGCCTTGACCTTCAGACGGCTCCGGAGGTCGCGCTCGAGAGATTCTTCGACACGCTGAAGCAAGTCGGCGTTGGCCGCTCCAGACAAGAGGAGGCCGTCTTCGGCCGTCAGGGACTCGAGTTCGCTCTGCACGAGAGCTCGAGCCATCGTGGTCCAGCTCGCAAAACCGATGAGCATGCCGAAGAGCGCAACCCGCAGCAGCCTTCCGGTGCCCTCTCGTGCCCGCTTGAGACTGCTGGTGACAACGAGCGACGAGACGGCCAGGAGCGCCACACTCATCCAGGTCGTGTCGAGAACCGCGCACGCGAGACCACAGAGCAGCAGCCCGACAGCCGCCGTCGTCTCGGATTGGCGAAGCGACACCTTCGTCGCTCCGACTCCGGCGCCGAGAGCCAGTCCGCACGCGCCACAGAACCATGCGCACAGCCTCCAAAGCCACGTTTCGCCGTCGACCGGCAACGCATCGCCGAGATCGATCGAGAAACCGAAAAGCCCCAGGGTGAGTGCAGCCGCTGACGGCAGGGCTACGGAGAGAACCGAGGCAGCCGCCCCGGACGACACCCTCTCCCAGGCACCGAGGCACAGGACGAGGAGCCACCAGCCCGCCAGAGCACAAGCAGACGCAACCCAAGTCCCGGAATAGCCCAGGACCAGGATCGCCAGCGATACCGGATATGCGGTGGATGCCGCCAAGGACCGCGGCCGCAGGCTGCGCTGTTCCAACGCTCGAACCACTCCGAAAGCGAGCAATCCCATAGCGATCACCGTGGTTGCGAGACGCCTTCTACCAGGATCGCGCTCGCGACCGTCAGCATCGAGCTCCAGCGTCGGCCAGCCGAAGTCGGCACCCGCCGCGCTCACGCTCGCCTCATCATCCACCGACCAGCCGATCCACACATTGCCCTTGACGAAAGGAAGCCGATCGCGAGGCAGACTCATCCCGCCGACGAGCCGCCAAGGCCTCCGGCTGTCGATGTCGAGTGGTTCCACGACGAGGAACGTGACCGACGTGTGACTCGAGATCGTGGCCCCTCCTCCGGCCGGCAGCGCAATCTCCGGGAGAGCGTGGTTGAGCCCCTCACCTGCCCAGGAGACAGCTCTGCCGTCAGGATCGACGAGCACGAGATCGGTGGCCGGACCGGGACTCAGCTCGAGAAGATCCTGGAGTCGTCGAAACGACTCGAGCACTTGCAGCCGATCGGCACCCGGCACGATCAGATCGAGCGCCGTGGCCTCGATCTGACGACGCATGTCGCGCATCGTGTCCTCGTAGCCGCGCACGACCTCGTCCCCGAGAGACGCAGCATCACGGCGGAGCAGATCCCCTCTCGTCCAAACCACCAGACCTGCCACCACGATCGCCAGAACCAATGTTGCGTCTGCCGCTCGCCGGCTCGTCCAGGTTCTGGCGACCGAGATGCACAGAGCCAGGACTATCGCCGGCAGCAGCCAGGTGCCCCCGACCAAGGCGATCGCGGCCACGATCGTGAGGACAACCTCGGACGCATACCTCGAGATCCACGGCTCATCGCCCTCGGCTGCCGAGACCGGCAAGTCGACCTTCTCTTCGGGACGCCGGCGTTTCACCAACTCGCCCTCAGATGCCCAGACGAGTCATCTTCTGCGCCAGACCATTGCGGGACAGACCGAGCAGCCTGGCGGCCTGCGACTTGTTGCCATCGGTTCTCTTGAGCGCCTCCGAGATTGCAGCTCTCTCGGTCTGCGCCACCATCTTCGCGAGCTCGAGATCGCTGCCGGAGCCAGGGCGCGTGCCGCTCGTAATCGACGACTGGCGCACGTGCGCCGGTAGCAGGCCCACGTCCATCGGCGACTCCGGTAGAGCCAGAAACACCATCTGACGAACGATGTTCTCGAGCTCTCGGAGATTCCCCGGGAAGGCGTAGGCTGCCAGGGCGGACAGAGCAGGTACCGTGATCCCGCGCACACGCTTGCCTGACTCATGGCTGAAGCGATTGACCAGAGTTTGAATCAAGAGTGGCAGATCTTCGATGCGCTCTCGCAGCGGTGGCACGCCGAGAGTGAACTGGGACAGCAGGTAAGACAGGTCGATCCGCACTCGATCTTCAGTGGCCAGAGTCTCGAGATCTCGCTCACTGGAGCTGATGACCCGCATTCGGTCGATCAGTCGCTCTCCATCAGGCGCCTCGTAGGAACCGCTCCTGAGCAACCTGACGAGCCGGGACTGGAGACTCATGGAGAGCGATTCGACTCCAACCAGGAAGAGAGTGCCGTCGGCCGCCAGCGCCACCTTGCCGTCGCGCCTCACGGGTCCGCTTCGACCAGGTATTTCGGCGCCGAACAGATCCGCCTCCAGTCGCGTCTGGTTGTCGTCGCGACAATCTGCGACCACGAAGGGGCCGTCTCTGAGCGGGCCCGAGAGGTGCAGGGTTCGCCCGACCAGCTCACGACCCGAACCGGGCTCTCCGACCAGCGACACGTGGGCTGTCGAGTCGGAGACGGCACGTAACTGCTCAAGGAGTCCCTTGATCCTCTCCGAGGCACCAGCCACGAAGCCCGGGGCCAGTGTCAGGTCCCGTTGACCACGATAGCCCGGAAGGATCGGCTCGAACCGCCCCACGTGATGAACGAGCCCCAGGACGAGCAGATCCGCCACCGAGGCGAATCCGAGGTCCGGATCCCAGTCGCCGATTTGCTCCTCCGGGATGAC
>JANQPS010000309.1 GCA_028285365.1 Thermoanaerobaculia bacterium
CGACGGCATCTGGCACGTCTACTTCGCTACGCACCTGCTCGGCTACATGATCGACGAACTCGGCAAGATCGAAGACCGCGCAGGATTCCTCTCCCGCACAAACCAGAAATTGTTACCCATGTCTTCGGACTAATCCGTTACCCATCTCTCCGAACGCTCAAGCGGGGGTCCGACTCCCAGTCGGCCCCGCGGTCGTCTACGTATACGGAAGGTAGAGAACAGCGAGCATAGAGAGGGTGACACCGAACATGATGACACTTCCGGCGAACCAACGGGCCTCAGCGTCCAATCTCTCCTGGCTAGTTTTCTCCCGCAGTCCCGGAACAAACAAGCTACCCAGGAGGATGCCGGCTAGGCCGATAATCGCTAGGCCTCGCTCCGCGAACGAAGTGTCGGTCACCTGTTGCACGATCACGTCATCCGGCGTGGTCGCCGCGCCAAGCACCAAGACCAAGGCGACGCCGATGCACATTGAGAATGCCATCGGGAACAGGTTGCCGTTGATCGGGAGATTTGTGACGTATGCGATCGCAAAGGGGAAGAACGCGGAGACGATCGGCACGATCAGAACCAGGTCCCTGGTCCACGTGATCTGATCACGCAGGATCGCAACGGCGAGCAGGGGCCAGCTCCAATAGAGCACGGCGGCTACCTCCCCGCCGAGCGGGTGCGACGTGTAGCGAACCTTGACGTGCCGAGCCATCGCTCGGTCCCAGACGAGACGTCGCATTCGGTTCAGTAGAACGGCGGGGCTCTCAGTGGTGAGACTGGCTGCAGTTGCAATCGGGACATGAGCAACGTGATGAAGCAACCACACCATGTGGATTGCATTGATCGAGAAGACCGACGCCCACGCGAGGGCAAGCAACCGCTCCGACGGCCAGTACGCCACGGTTGCGACGGCGGGAACGACGTACGCGACAGCTGTAGCTAAGGCCCTCGCCCCGACAGACTCTAGAACGGCTAGCCGAGGCCTCAACTCAGCCACATCGCCGGCCGTCGCCTGGTATGCCTCTAATCCGGTGGGCAGCGGGGTGTCGTCGATCGTTCGAGGGAGGATCCTGATGTCCTCGCCTCGTTCGCGTCGCTTGAGGGCAAGGTCGAGCTCTTCCGCAACCCACTCCGATTCGCTTGCCGCTCTGGACCAAAACAACACGAACACTTCGCAATGCTCCAGCTGCCCGTACAGTTCCTGTCGCCACTCCTCGCCGTGGTTGATGCTCTCCTTGGCTATGAAGTACTCGGCCCGGTAGCCATCTCCCTCTTCGAGCTGGAGCAGCTCGACAACGTGCTCGAGGTCACGCGTGCTATGCGAGACGAACACCCTCCTGACATGGGAGGGCTTGCTTGGAGGGGTTGCCATGCCGCGAAGGTGCCCAGGGTTCTGAAGCTATGTCTGCTAACGGACCAATGATTCACGATCCGGAGTCAGGCGCAAGCGGAGGTGGCCGGCAGACAACCGAGATCTAGCGGCGTCTGACGTAGGGTCCGCGAAGCGGCCGAGCGTTTGGTAACCCGAAGGCCAGCTAGGTCGCCCGAGCGCCCATTGATAGCTGCACACCTGTGGGTCGGCGAGATGCGACCTGCATGCCTCGGCATGTGCGGGAGTGCTCGGATCAGAGCGAGAGCGTGAATCAGGCGTTATCGGACGTGTCCGCCGGTGGCCGTGTCCGTCAGTCCTCCAGTCCCGCGATGGTAGCGGCGAGGTCGGGCCACGGAACACAGGCGATCCCATGCCTGTCGATGGCAGATGGCCGGACCCGCGGATCCGAGCCCTCAGGATACACGCCGATGACGTGCCTTCCGAGTCTGACGCTCTCTTCGATCTCCCAGTCTACCCAATCGCTCTTCGCGGTTGACTCAGAGATGAAGACCACCGTGGCGGATGATTGAAGGATTCTCTCCTTGATCTTCTCCTTAATGTACGGGGCCCGCTCGCTATTGATCGGCTCGGAAACTGACCAATCGTTGAACTCCAGCGGGAGGCGCTGATTCTTCGCCTGACCCCTGAGCAGGTTCACCATGTTCAGGTCCTCGTAGGCGAAGCTGAGGAAGACGTTCCTCCGTCCGGATTGCTCGCTCGCTTGGAGCTCTTCTTTCGCCTGCTCGATCCACTTTCGAACATCACCGATTGGATGTGGGCCAGAACCGCCACCGCCCATGTTACGCCTCCAGTCCGTCGTACTCCTGACACGCTATGCACTTACCACAAGGAACGTCTCTGCCTGTATGGCAAGAGTACGTTCCCGAGATGTTCCAGGCACGGGCGATCTGGACCACCTGCGACTTAGTCAGAGTCATTAGGGGCGCTAGCACGCGGATCGGCTGACCAAGGCCTGCCGACAAGAAGCCCTCGGCCCCGCGCAGGAAGCTTCGGGTCTGATCGGGGAAGAGGCTGTAGGCGTCGTCTAGGAGTCCGATGGCAACGGAGTCGGCGCCGTGCTGCACCGCGTAGGCGGAGGCCAAGGTCAGAAACAAGATGTTCCGTCCGGGGAGGAAGGCGTCGTTCGCGACGTGGAGCGAGCGGTTGGTTAGGCCTGATGAGAGCAGGGACCCGACTCCCGGGACCGAGGCGATCGCCGGCTCAGGCAAGCTGAGTGCGCCAACCACAGACCTGCAAGCGGATAGTTCTTGGTCACGCGCCAACTGTCCGTAGTCGATGAATAGAGGCAGCTGCCTGGTGCCCTCCTCTTGCAGGAGCTTTGCTACGACGCTTGAGTCCAGGCCACCGGACATCAGTGTGACTACCGTCATGCTTCGATCTCCCTGAGGGCCCGCATCGTAGCCCAAATCGCTAGATCGACATGTCCGACGGCGTGGCCAAGTCGCTTTGAGTAATCGACAAGAAGGAGTTCGATTCGCTCGTACTGAGCCAGCGAACTGGTACGTGGGGTCGGCGACCCGCAAAGGCCGACTATGGAGGCGAAGTGCAGGACGTGCGTGTCCAGCACAGCCAGGTCCGTTGACACACCGACGTTGCGAAGGAACATGCTGGCCTGCTTCGGTCCGATCCCTGGCAGATCCCGCACGAGACGCCGCCGGAGCTTCAGCGGGTCCGCGTCATCGCGGAGGCGGTCCCTCAGCGAGGTGTGGGAGAGGGCTTGCCGCGTCCCGGCTACCTGCCGGGCTCGGAGCTTAGGGAAACGGTACGAGCTGCTTCCGTAACAGCACCGGGCCGAGAGCACGCCAAACACCGAAGCCTCGAAACTCGCGCAATCCGCCCTCGTCCAAAGAGCGTCCCCAAGAAGGCCCGCAGCCTCAAGATTGTTCGCGGCGGCCGCTGCAGCCTCATTTCGCACCTGGCTGCCCAGAATGCAAGCGACGAGCTCACGTCGGAGGCCCTGCTCAGACCAAGTACCCGTAGACCTTCCGGCTTCCGCAGCGATCGAGGAACAAAGGCGTGCGACGGTGCGGCTGATGCTCTCGGCTGGCACGCTCTTCGACGAGTTCACCTTGAGAGGTCTTCGAAGAGCAGTCTGCCAACGTGCGGTACATTGCGAAGCAGGTATTCCGCCTGGCCCGAGTGGATCTGACTCCTCATCGTGCGGCTCCAGTCAGCGAAGAAGTCGACGTTGTAGATGAGAGCCTTAGTCGCGAACGGGACGTCGTTGCTCTGGAGCAACAGACGGCTTCTGGGATCCCGGATCCGGGTCAGCTGCGATTCGAGGAAGAGGTCGAGGTGTTGGAAATGGAACAGATAGCCCTTGTCGTAGTCGGCCACCGTGCGACACCACTCAAGTCCGTCGAAGGCATCGGCCCCGGCCGCCGCTAGCACTGCCATGGATAAGGGGTTGCCAGTCCCAAGAAGGTGCAGTGGGTAGTATCGCTGCAGTCCGTTCAGTCCATCCCTGATCCGTCGTACCGCACGCGCTCTCGTTCGGAGACCATCGCCCAACTCTCTCTCTGGGATCGCCACCATTATCGGATCCAGCTCTTCTGCTACCGATACGATGACCTCCTCAGCGAACTCGGCTCGGCCGGCGCGGAGTGAACTGGGTAGATGGACGATTGGACAGATGGGGAACCCCAGGTCACCGAGCGCGCTATGGTCCACGGAATAGGATTCCACGGTCCGGGACGCAATCGCGGCTGCCGACCCCCGGTCCGGCAGCTTGTCGAAGGAGAAGGTGATGTCAGGAGAGAGGGCCCTGGCGACCTCGTGGAACTGCTCCCGACTCCAACCGGTGGGGTTCCGCTTGGGCGTGCAAGTATCGTTTTTTCGTTCCGCTTCGTAGTTGCCGGAATCCAGGAATAGCAACGTCTCCGAGCGAACGAGTCGCCTGACCATCGCACGGAGCCGACGCCGCTCCTCCTTGGACGTGCCGCGGCTAGCGTCATAGGCCGACACAAGCGCGGCGTCGGGTCCGAGCTCGTGAAGGAGGGTCGCTCCGTCGAGGGGTGACACCTGGGTCTCGTGAGAGGAGAGTGAAAACGCAAAGGCAGGCAATCTCAGGTGTTTCCCGCCAATCGTGAGAGTGTCTGGTCGGCGCATTCCTCCCTCTCGCTCTGGAACAACCTGTCTGATCTTGCCGCGGAGGGTGTGCAGTCGCGCATCGTCGCCTTCGCCGATCCATCCTGGAGCTTCGGTGCGGTTTAGGGTCCCCATTCCGAACGGCATATCGGCCTGTCCAATGAGAAACGGAAGCACTGCCTTGTCCCTGGAGAGCGCGTAGTGGATCTCATCGCGGACAATGGGCATCCGTTCGG
>JANQPS010000438.1 GCA_028285365.1 Thermoanaerobaculia bacterium
CCCTTCTCCGTGAACTTGATTGCATTACCGCACAGATTGAGGAGGACCTGGCCAAGACGATAGGGATCGCCCACGAGGCTTTCGGGCACCTCCGGTTTCAGGCGCGTCACCAACTCGAGTCCTTTGTCACTCGCCCGCGGCTCGAGTTGTGCGATGACGTGGTCCATGACCTCCTCGAGCAGGAACGCAACGTCCTCCATCTCCATGTGGCCAGCCTCGATCTTCGAGAGATCCAGGAGGTCGTCGATGATTCTCAATAGGCCATGCGCCGAGGTCTGGATCCGACTGAGATAGCGCTCCAGCGTCGGGTCGTTCTCCGAGCGCAGCGCCAACGTCGTAAAGCCGGTGATGGCGTTGATCGGGGTGCGGATCTCGTGGCTCACGTTGGCCAGGAACTCACTCTTGCTGCGACTCGCATCGTCAGCCCGGTCCCGCGCCTCTTCGAGATCACGGGCCTGCTCGGCCAGGCGATCGAGCATCGATTGCTGACGTCGAATGGCACGGTCCAGATCGGATGTCCGCGCGGCAACTCGCTCCTCGAGACTTGCGTTGAGCTCTTTGATCGCTTCCTGTTCGCGTCGAAGCTCACCGTAGAGCAGCGCGTTCTCGATCGAGATGGCAGCCTGCGACGCAAGGATCTCGAAGACTCGGATTCGGTCCACCGTGAAAACGCCGGGCGCAAGGTGATTCTCGAGATAGCCGACTCCGACCAGACTTCCCTGCTTGAGTAGCGGGAAGCACAAGACAGAGCGCGGCGCGCTCTCGCTGAAGTAGGTGTCGGACGAGAAGGGATTTGCGACCGCGGCATCATCGACGATCACCACCTCGTGTGTCCGCACCACGTAGTCGAAGACCGACTTGGGCATGCTCGCCGCGTCAATCTCGTCGTCACCCAACCTGACCACCAGACCGTCTCGCGCTTCAGTAGCTTCAGCGACGATCCGCGGGTCGCGCTGACCGACCAGAACCAGGAGGCTCCGGTCGGCACCGGCATCCTGGATCGAGATCTTGACGAGCTTCTCGACCAGACTCTCCAGAACCATCTCGTTCGACACCGTCTGCGCCGCCCGGATGACGGCCATGAGGTCGACGTGCGCGGGATCGCCTTTGACCGCCGTGGTCTGACGCTCGAGCCACGGGTTCGCGCTCTCGAGACGCTCGACCACCGCGGTAGCGCCCCAACGTCGATACGCGAGATGGGCGTCCTGTAGGTAGGTCCTTTCAATACGCTCGAAACCCCGCCCTCGGTAGTAGCTGGCTGCAGCTTCTGCCGCCAGGGCGACGTTCTGGGTGAAGCCATTGTCTCGCGCCGATTCGACGGCACGATCGAATTGCCTCATGGCTTCGTCGTCACGACTCTCCAGGCGCGCCAACTCGGCAGAGATCAGAGCAAAGCGGTTCTCATAGCTGGCGGGTGAGTGTTTCGCCCAGAATCCGAGCTTGTCGACGATTGTGGTCAACTCTTCGATGACCTCGGTCCGGCGCTCGCCGTCTTCCTCCGGGCACAGAGCTGCCAGCGCCAAACCCCGAAAGAAGTAGTAGGTGACTTCGAGTGGACCCGAGCGGAGAGCGTTGAGTGCTTCCGAGCAGCTTTCGGCTGCCGCGAAGGCCGCCTCGAAGCGACGATGGAAGACACAGGCCATCAGGCGGTTGAGATGGAGGTTCGCCAATCCCGTGTAGAACTTGCCTTTCGCCATGGCCGAAAGGCTGACCTTCTCCTCGAATCCGTTGCCGTCGAGTCTCTCGACATCCAGACTCGAGCCCATCAGGTTGTTCGCCAGGGCTTCACCCGTACGCATCCATTGATAGATGGCTTCGTTGCGGCCACTTCGCGCGAAGGCGGCGTAGCGCTGAGCGACGCGAAGGACTTCGCCGAGGTCTCGACCCATCTCGACCGAGATCGAGAGTAGAGACGACGCGTTGAAGTTGGCGAAGACGAGATCGCCGACGTCCTGACAGGCCCTCAGGCCCTCTTCGTGCAGCGGCAGGCTGTCCGCGATGTGCTGGGTCCAGACGTTGACGTGCGTGCCCTGGACGTACAGCAGCGTGCCGCGCCACTGTGGGTCGTCAAAGCGCTCGTTCAGCCGCATACCGAGCTCACCAAATGCGGTGGCACCCCGAACATCGCCGCGCGACACGAGAAACGCCCCAAACGAGATGTAGGTCATGCAGGATGACTCGGTGTTGCCGTGGGACAGCGCTTCGTTGAGGCCCTTGCAGTAGATCAGCGGGGCCAGGGCCGGCATCGCGTTGTAGGCGCACGCTCCGACATCCGCGAGCAGCCCCATGACAGCTCGGGCGGTCGGATCCGTGGCCACCGGCAGGTCGAACAACTCCTCGATCGCGCGACCGTCCAGCTTGGCGTCGAAGATGGCCTTCTCCGCCATGAACGCTTCGAGAATGTCCTGACCCGCGCTCGGGAACGAGATCTCGAAGAGCCGGAGCGCCTCGAAACCAAAACGAAGAGCCTCTTCGATGCGCCCCACTCCCTGGTGGAGGTGCATCCAGGTTCGAAGCACCTCGGCCCGGTCCAGGACCGAGTCCGCATGTTCGAGTGCCGTTTGGAACAACTCGCTCGCCCGCTCGGGATCACCAGTCACGAACTCGCAGGCAACGAGTTCGAGATGCAGCTCGAGAGCTCGGGCGTAGCCACCCTCCCAGGCGTCCTCCGGAAGCAGTGCGAGCGAACGTTCGAAATACGACCTGGCGGCCGAGTATGCCGTCGTCCTCTTGGCCTTCTTGCCGGCCGCGAAGTTGAGATCGTCCAAGGTCCGCAACTCGGTCGTGTCGACGATCTCGTCACGGCCCCGGTTGAAGTGATCGGTGATTTCGAACAGTCGCTCTTCGCGCTCGCTGGGAGTGGAACTCGCCAGGAGCACGCGCGCGATCTCCAGATGCCAGTCGGGCAACGAGGCGGGCGCGATGAGCGAATACGTCGCCTCCTGGATTCGATCGTGCTCGAAGCGATACGTCTCGCTGGACAGTCTTGCGAGACCGAGACGGACGGCTTCGTCCATCGCAGCCGCGACTTCGTCCTCAGGGCGGCCGGAGATCAGCGAAAGAACGCTCAGCGAGCACTGATGGCCGACGCAAGAAAAGCGCTTGAGCATCTCCAGTGTGGCTTCCGGAAGGCGCCGCAGCTTGGCGAGCATCAGCTCGACCACGTCGTCGGTCGATTCCTGCGCAGCCAGTCCGTCGAGGTCGATGGTCCAGCGATGCTCCTCGACGTCATAGGCAACGAGCCCGTCGTCGAGGGCTGACCTCACGAACTGGACGGCAAACAGGGGATTCCCGTCCGTCTTGCGGTGCAGGAGCTGGGTGAGTGGGCGCAAAGACACCTCGTCGGCGGGGACCAGGGCCTCGAGCAGTTCCTGCAGATCCGCGGTAACGAGCGCGTCGAGAGTGATCACCGAGACCGGCGGACCACCACGCCGAAGCCGCGCGATCGTCCGCGAAAGAGGGTGACTCTCGTCGACTTCGGTGTCTCGATAAGCCACGATCACGAGCAGCGAACCGATGTCCTGCTTGACGAGGTGCTCGAGCAGCATCAGGCTCGCCGGGTCCACCCACTGAACGTCGTCGAGGAACAGGACCATCGGGCGATCGGGAGTTGCGGACACCGCGACGAACTGCCCGAAAACCGAGAAGAACCGGTTGCGCGCCTCGGTCGGCCCCAGCTCGACGACGGGATCCTGGGGACCCACGATCCACTCGAGCTCCGGAATCAGATCGACGAGGACACCGGTGTTGCGACCGAGCCCGTCGGCGATCGCCTTCTTCCAACGGGCGATCTCGTCCTCACCCTCGCGGAGCACCTGTCTGGCCAGCGCCCCGAACGCCGAGCCGATCGTCGAGAGCGGCACGTCCCGGCGCTGCTGATCGAACTTGGCGCTCAGCCAAATCGTCCTGGTGTCACTGGCCTGCCGCGACAACTCCGCGACCAGTGCGGATTTGCCGATTCCCGGCCGACCCTCGATCACAGCGAGCTCGGTCGATGCCTCTCGACGAATCCGCTCGATGCACGCTGCCAGCGTCGCGAGCTCCTCGTCTCGACCGAACAACGCGCGCAGGGCAGTGCCCCTTGGCGAGACGTCGTCGAGTCCCAGCTCGAAGCCGTCGATGCGCCCGTCGTCGCTGAGACTCTCCAGACAGCGTACGAGGTCGCGCTCGACCCCCGACGCGGTCTGATAGCGCTCATCGGCGTTCTTGGACAGCAGTTTCCCCACCATGTCGGACAGGACCTGCGGAGTCGATGAATTGCGCTCGCGGACCGGTACCGGCTCACGCGCGATGTGTGCATAGACCCATTCGGCCAGATCTTTTGCCTCGAAAGGCACCTCCCCGACCAGCATCTGGTAGAGGATGATCCCCAACGAGTAGAGGTCGCTCCTGGTATCGACCGGACGGTTGATTCGCCCCGTGCACTCCGGGGCCATGTAGGCCGAGCTGCCGGTCAAGTCGCCCTGCTCGCGGATCGGCGGCCGACCTCCGGCGTCGATCATGGACGAGCCGAACCCAGTCAGATGCACCGAGTTTGCGTCGTCTACGAGAATGTTGGGCGGCGACAGATCCAGGTGCGCAATGCCAGCCTGGTGCATTCCGTTGACTGCACGGGCTAGCGCAACGGCCAGCAACAAACAGGGCTTCAGCGACATCGGTGTACCGAGCCGCTCGTCGAGGGTGAGACCACCGGGGTCCGCCAGCACGAGCTCGCGACCATCGGAAACCAGTCGCATCGGCACGACTGCCCAACTCGGATCGAGGCGGGGCGCCAAGCTCAGTTCGTGCTCCAGACGCCCGAGGACGGCTTCCGTCGGTAGGTCGCCATCCGCAGCGACCCGGAGTGTGCTCCCTTGCCTATCCGTCACCCTCGACAGAGAACAACCCGCGCTCCGCGCCAGCACCACGGTCGTCGTTCCAGTCTCTGACGGGTCCGGCTCTGACGGCTTGCCTGACACAGGCGAATCATATCCGCGATGTCACGCGACTCGGTCGGCCGGCACCGGGTTCGAGAGTGCCACTCGCCCCAGGAACCGTGGACTCCAGCCACACCAGTCCGGTCATCTACCCACCCCGATCATCTCGCCCTGAGGAGACCGTCCGCGTTTTCCGGCTCTACCACGCGAGCACACGGTCGAGCCAGAAGCCAGCGACTGGTCCTGGCAACCGCTCCCGAGACTCGATTCGGAGCTCGTTCGAGCCTCGGTGCAATAGGGTCGTGCCTGCTGAATTCCCCTTGGAGAATCCGATGCACAACAAAAAGCCCGTCACTCTCGCGCCGCGCTCGGCTCCGACCCTCATCGCCGTCGTCCTCACGGTGGCGCTCGCGAGCTCCGGCTCCTCGGCAGCCTCGTCCAACAGCGACTCCTGGCCAGCCTTTCGCGGGCCGGATGCGGTCCCGGTCTCCGACAACGCCAAACTTCCGCTCTCCTGGTCGACCACCGAGAACGTCGAATGGAAAGTGGCGATCCCTGGCATGGGCTGGTCGTCACCGATCGTGGTCGACGGCAAGGTCTTCGTCACGACCGCCACCAGCGAGACCGAGATGAAGCCGCCGCAGATCGGCACCGAGTACAGCAACGAGTACATCGCCGAGCTGGTGGAGCAAGGGCTCAGCCAGGAGGAGGCGATCGAGAAGCTCGAAGAGCGCGACATGGAGTTCCCCGACGAGATCAGCCTGACCTACTGGCTGATCGCCTTCGATCTCGAAACGGGTGAAGAGGTGTTCAGGCGCTCGTTCTTCGAAGGGCCACCCCCCGGCGGACGACACCGCAAGAACTCGTACACGTCCGAAACCCCGGTCTCCGACGGCACCTCCGTCTTCGTCTACGTCGGCAATCTCGGACTGTGGGCCTTCTCACTCGACGGCGAACAGCGCTGGCACAAGAA
Source organism: Thermoanaerobaculia bacterium (assembly GCA_028285365.1). Classification (GTDB taxonomy): domain Bacteria; phylum Acidobacteriota; class Thermoanaerobaculia; order Multivoradales; family Multivoraceae; genus JANQPS01. Next base: position 5,890 of record JANQPS010000438.1, read on the forward strand.
GATGGAGTCTTTTCCCATCTATCTCGATTTCGGAACCGGGGGCTCGCCAGCACTGCTGGACGACAAGGTCATCGTTCTCAACGACAACCAGGACAGTCAGTTTGTCGCCGCTTTCTCCAAGAAGACCGGCGAGGAGCTCTGGCGCACGAATCGCGACATCGCGCCTCCTGAGCAGCCGATCAGGCGTAGCGGATGGACGACACCGTTCATCTGGAAGAACGAGCAGCGCACCGAGATCATCGCGCAGGGGCCCTACGTCGTCATCTCTTACGACGAAGACGGCAACGAGCTGTGGCGGATGTCGAAACACTCTCTGCTGCCGACACCCAGCCCGTTTGCCTACGACGGCCGGCTCTATCTCGTCTCCGGCGTGCACGGCGACCGCCACCGTCCGATCGCCGCCATTCTTCCGGGAGCCGCGGGTGATCTCACTCTCGAAGATGGCAAGACCAGTAGTGAGAGCGTGCTCTGGCTCGACCCGCGAGCAGGTACCTACATCCCGACCCCAGTGGCTTACAAGGGATCACTCTGGGTGTTGTACGACAAGGGAATCTTCGCTCGTTACGACGCCAAAACCGGCGAGCGCCTCTATCGCTCGCGAATCGCTGGCTCTGCCGGCGCCTTCACCGCGTCGCCGTGGGCCTATCGCGATCGGGTGTTTGCGATCGACGAAGACGGCACGACTTTCTCCTTCGGCACCGGCGACGAATTCGAGTTGCTGGGGTCCAGCTCGCTCGACGAGATGGTTCTCGCGACACCGGCTTTGGTCGGGGATCGGCTCTTGATTCGAACGAGAGGGCATCTGTACTCGATTCGCGAACTCTGATTCGGTCTCCTCTTCGTCGTTCGGACGCATGCTAGGCTGACGATCAGTCGATCGGCGGGGGAAGTCCGGTGTAAATCCGGCGCTGTGCCGCAACGGTCATGGTCGCGAGACCTGAGCCCGAATACCCGCCCGACTCGAGTCACACACCGCCCACGAGCATGGGCTGGCTCCGGATCGTCGGTGCCTCCCCTATCTGGTGGGCCTCCACCACGAGGAGGTTCCCATGATTCAGTCGAGTGACCGTCAGCCGCTCAACAACGAGCGCATCACCTTTGTCGTCGCGTCGATACTCGTCGCCGCCTGTCTCTTCGCGCCCCGACCACTCAATTTCACACCGCTTGGCGCCTTTGGCCTCTTCGCCGGCGCTTACGTGCGGGGCCGGTCCAGCTGGATCTATCCACTGCTCGCCCTGACGATCTACATCGTGGGGATTGGTGGTTACCACGGTCTCGTGCTGGCTACCGTCCTGGTCGGCTTCGCCGGCCCTGCCGTCATCGGCCGACTGGCACTTCAAGGCCGCGTCAGCGCGCTGCGCGTCGGCGGTGCTGCCATCGCGTCCAGCTGCTGGTTCTTCCTGGTATCCAACTTCGGCAGCTGGCTGACATTCGGCGTTCCTCGTGGCGAATCCCTCGTCTTCCACTACACACTCGGGATCCCTTTCTTCAGGAATACGCTCGCCGGTGACCTGGTGTTCTCGGCTGTCTTGTTTGGCGGCTACGCTCTGGCGGGGCTCAGCGCTCGGAAGCGAGTGGTCTCGGGCTCCCAGCCTTGAAGCCCCAGGTCGTCGTCTCGTGGAGCACCGGCAAAGACGCCGCCTGGTGCCTCCACGAGCTGCGGACCCGAGGTGTCGACGTGGTCGGGCTGGTCACCACCGTCACCCCGACGTTCGACCGAGTGTCCGTTCACGGTACTCGTCGAGACATCCTCCGGCAGCAGGCTCGCGGCGTGGGTCTGCCGGTCGCCGAAGTGCCCATCCCGTATCCCTGCTCGAACGAACAGTACGAGGATGCGATGATCCGTGCGCTCGCACCGCTCCGCGAAACCGGCGTGACCCACATGGCGTTCGGTGACCTGTTCCTGGAGGACATCCGGAGCTACCGAGAGCGGCTCCTCGAGGCGACCGACATCGAGCCCCTCTTCCCACTCTGGCGGCGTAACACGACCGAGCTCGCCTACGCGATGCGCGACGGCGGTCTCGAAGCCATCATCGTCTCCGCACCAACCACCTCTCCGGTGGCTGATCTCGTGGGTTCGCACTGGGACCCGGCCGTACTGAGCGGTTTCCCGGAAGCGGATCCGTGCGGGGAGCGAGGCGAGTTCCACACGTGCGTGACCGCGGCGCCCGGACTCGGTCGACTGGACATCCGGGTCTGCGGAGTCGTGGAGCGCGACGAGGCCCGCTACGCGGACGTCGAAGCCATCAGAACCAGCCTCTACGACGTCCAGGCCTCTGCCACGTGAGCTCCTCGAGAATCGTCTCGCTCATTCCCAGCGCAACCGAGTGTCTGGTCGCCCTCGGGCTGGAGGACCGGCTCGTCGGCATCACCCATTCGTGCGACTACCCCCCAGACCTGGCGGCGAGCTGCGTCACGTCCACCGTCATCCCCAAAGACGCGAGCAGTCGCGAGATCGATCGCATCGTCAAGCAGAGCGCTCGCGACGGAGAACCGCTCTACAGCGTCGACGCTCGGGAACTGGAGCGACTGGAGCCCGATCTCGTCGTAACTCAGGCGGTTTGCGACGTCTGTGCCGTCGGTGAAGACCAAACCCGGGCGGAGCTCGAGAACCTCTCGTGTGAGCCCGAGATCATTTCGCTGCACCCTCACAGGCTCGACGACGTTCTCGACGACCTTCGCAGGCTGGGTACGGCGGCTCACGTCGAGAGCTCTGCAGACGCTGTCGTCGCGTCGATGAGACGACGCATCAGCAAGGTCGAGGAACGCGTCGCGGGACGACCTCGACCACGCGTCGTGGTTCTCGAGTGGCTCGACCCTCTATTTGCGGCCGGACACTGGACCCCCGAGATCGTCGAGCTTGCCGGCGGACACGAAGTGATCGCGACTCCCGGTCAGCGCTCGCGCGAGATGGAGTGGCACGAGATCGTCGCGGCTGACCCCGATGTGTTGCTCATCGCGTGCTGCGGCCTCGACGAGGATCGGTCCCGCATCGAGCTCGCTCGGCTTGCAGACCGACCCGGCTTCAGCGACTTGCGAGCGGTCAGGAGTGATCGGATCTACGTCGCCGACGGTGGTGCCTACTTCAGTCGACCAGGGCCGCGCCTGATCGATTCCTTGGAGCTTCTAGCAGAGAGTCTCCATCCGAGCGGCAGGCTCGAGGTGCACACTCGCTGACAAGCGGTGCTGCCGCCTCATGCGCTAGCGCCCGAGACGAATTCGTCTCCGTGTCTCGCCCTCGACCTCGTTTTGAGGCCGTGACCGCGGCCGACGTGCAGGTTCCTCCTGTCGTATGACGCGACAGTCGGCGAATCTTGTGAAAACGCGCAATACGAGAAAAACAACTTCATAGGTCCGTCTAAACAACAGAACGAGGAACGTCGACCACAACTCAAGATTCTCGGAGACACAGTGGCACCACTCGTCAGCTACTCCCTCGCGCTGCCCGAAGCTGAACCAAGGCCAGACTTGCTTTGGCAACTGCACGCGAGCGTCCGCAGCCTGCGAGCGTACAACCAAACTGTGCGAGTGCTCCTTTTTGTGTATGGCGACGTCCCGAGGGATCTCGGGCAGATCGCAAGCACATACGGCATCGAGATGGCGCACCTCGAAAGTTACGAACAACGCCTCGCACGACTCTGTCCGCACGCGTCGGAAGCTCTCTCCCGATATCCACTTCTACACAAGTTTCTCAACTTCAGCGAGATCGCGGCGACAGATCCGAGCCAGGTTCTGGTTCTCGACTGCGACACGCTGTTCTTCGATGATGTCGAGCGGCTTTTCGAACGCTACGACAGTCGGCACATCTACGCCCGCGAGGAGCCGAACTGCCGGCGCAGCCCACACGGCTACGACGCGAGCTATCTCGACGAGGACCTGCTCACAGCGGTAGCAACGAGCATCGGAGCGCGGGTTCCGCCACCCTTCAACCTGGGCGCCGTGCTACTCAACCACGGCATCTGGAACCTACTGGCACCACTCGCACCCGTTCAAGTCGAGATCGCCGCCAGACTCGTCGTCTGGATGGCCCTGAATCCTCCTTGTCGGTTCAGCGCTGCCTATGGCGACAGTCGATGTGCTGAGCACCTGCGTCGGACGCTCGCCCCGCACGAGCTTGCCGCGTACGGCGACCTGGCCATTCCCTACCCGTCGGGCAACCGATGGATCCTCGACCAAGTCGTTCTGTGGCTCTCTCTAGGATTGATCGAGGGAGTGACATACGACGACTTCTCAGACCACGACGTCTTGCAGAACGGCGAGTTCATGAGCCGGCGGGAGACACCCGGCAATTGGATCCTCTGTCACTACTACAGCCAGAACACGGAGCGACTCGCCAATTGGGTCGAACGATATCTGTCCGAGTCCGAGCCGAGCACAAGGCCCCTGGACCAGATCGGATGCTCATAGAAATCGCTCCTGAACCGCTCACCAGATTCAAGAGGCAGGCGCGCTTCACACGCGCTCTAACAAGGACCTGAGGGGGACCACGATGGCAGCCAAGAAGAAAACGACGAAGCGCTCGACAAAAAAGAAGAGCACACGCAAGAAATCAACCGCACGGCCTTCGGCCAGGCGATCAAGCTCGTCCGAGCCCAGGTTTCCTCGGAGGATCTTCGCCATGGCTTCGCCGCGATCGATAGGCGGCATCTCACTTTTCGAAGCCGGAGCCCAAGCAACCCCTGAGACCGTCGCCAACTTCACTTCGGAGTCAGACGTTGTCGAACGCGCGATCTACCGTCTCGAAGACGCGGGCTTCGAAGTGCTCCGAGCGAATTCTTTGATGATCAACATCGCAGGCTCCAAAGCAACTTTCGAGCGCGCTTTCAAGACAACTCTCGAGATAGAGTCCCGCGACACCATCAAGGCGCTCGGCAAGACCGAGAAGGCCGAATTCATCGACTGCGCCGATACCGACCAGTCCGGGCTCATCGCCACGTCCGGAACCCGATTCGAGGACGTTCTGGAAGGCGTAGCGCTCGAGGAACCCCGGTACCTCATGGCGCCGTCGCCGTACCCGCCCAGCGTCGACTACTGGCACCTCGACGTGCCCGGAGACATCTCTCTCGGTTGTAACGCCGACAAGGCTCATCGCGCCGGAGTGACGGGCAAAGGCGTACGCGTCGCCATGGTCGACAGCGGATGGTACCGCCACCCCTACTTCGAAATGCGTGGTTATCGAGCCGACCAGGTTGTCCTCGGACCTGGCACGGCGAATCCGGAAGCCGATGAGAGTGGGCATGGAACGGGCGAATCGGCCAACGTCTTTGCCGTGGCGCCAGACTGTCAGCTGCTTCCGGTCAAGGCCATGTTGGCAGGCCAACTCAACCAGGTGATCGTCAACGCCACCGGGGCCTTCAACGACGCAGTCGGGCTCAACCCCGACGTCATCACGAACAGCTGGGGCTTCAGCATTCCCAACGGACCGCTGACAGCCATCGAGCAGGCACTCGCCGCGTCCGTGGCAGCGGCCGTTGCACAAGACATCGTCGTGGTCTTCGCAGCCGGCAACGGGCATTGGGGGTTCCCCGGCCAGCACCCAGACGTCATCTCCGCGGGCGGCGTCTTCATGGATCAGGACGGTTCACTGCAGGCGTCGGACTATTCCAGTGGCTTCGTCAGCAACATCTACCAGAATCGACGGGTTCCAGACCTCTCCGGTCTCGTCGGCATGCGACCGGGCGCGCAATACATCATGCTGCCCGTCGAAGAGGGCGATCAACTCGACAACTCGCTCTCCGGTGGCAATCACCCCAACGGAGACGAGACCGCGGGCAACGACGGTTGGGCAGCCTTCAGCGGCACGTCCGCTGCAGCGCCCCAGATTGCGGGAGCGGTCGCCTTGATCAAACAGGTCTGCCCACATCTCAAGCCCGCTGCGGTCAAGGACATCCTCATGCGCACGGCCCGCGACGTGACCGCTGGCACGAACCACCCCAATTTCGGGAACCAGGCGGTGGCTGGACCCGACACGGCAACTGGCAACGGCGTTCTCGACGCCCACAAAGCGGTACTGGTGGCCAAGCTTCGTTGCATCTCACTTCCACTCATCCCGGTGCAGCCGCTGCGGCCGCTACTGCCGCTCAATCCCCTGCTGCCCATCCAGCCGATCCAGCCGATTCAGCCGATTCAGCCGATTCAGCCGATTCAGCCAATCCAGCCGACTCTGCCGCTGCTACCCGTCCAGCCAACGCTGCCACTGCAGCCGATCCATCCCACATTGCCAATCCAGCCCATCCAGCCTGTTCACCCTCTGCTACCCCTGAGACCGATCTTGCCGCTGCCGCCGCTCGATCCGGTGGGCCCACCGACTCCAGACAGCGTTGCGACCGCAGCACCGGGCGGGGGAGGTGGTCTTTCAGCCGAGGACCTTGAGGAGCTGGAGAAAATCGTGATCTCCTCCGAGGACGACCTGCTCTAGCAAAGCAAGTCAACACGAAGGCCTGCAAGGGCGGAACGTCCGACCAGGCATGGGGTGTGGGGACTCCGAATTGTGGTCCCCACACCTCTCCTCATCCGCTGCGTTCTCTTCGGCGCGCAGCAACTGCATCCTGGAGCGAGCGCTTGTCCCAGAACGACGAACCCATGATCACGGCCCAGGTCGTTCTGCGGCCAGCAACCGGGCGAACCCTGACGGGCCACGAGGAGATCACGCGAGAGACCCTTCACGAGTTCCTGCCGGATCCGCAGATGGCGCACAGAGTTGCAGCCGCCTTTGCGGACAGTGGCTACGAGGTCGGGCCCGTCGTTGGCGTCAGTTTCTCGATCAGCGCCCGACCTGCCGTCATCGAGCAGCACTTCCGAGTCAAGCTGCCGCTTGACCAGGACGGTCGTCTCGACTTCGAGGACCATACGAGGCGGCGTGGCTTCGAGCTCCCGCTCGACGCGCTCCCACCCAGTCTTGCCGAGCAGATTCTGTCCATCAGCTTCGGACCGCCGGCAGATCTCTTCGGACCGAGAACAGAGGGCTCTTCGTCATGAACCTCACACAAACACCGATCCGTCCCGACCACTCCGCCTTCGCGGCAAGCGAGTGGCACGACCACCCCTTCATGAGAGCTGGCGGCTTCGCGGTACTCGACGACTTCCCTGACCAGGCCACCGTTGCGCAGCTCTACGCCGAAGCCCGAGACCAGTACGCCTCATCCGATCATCAGGAGAACTGGGAGCCCGACTACGAAGAGGGCCGCGGTGGAAAACCTCAACGACGGCTGCTCACCGCAGAAGCCGGAGTCGTTCAGGATCGCTTCTACCGCTCGGGCGCACTCGAGCACCTACTGAGCGAGCACTGCTCGATGAAGCTCGCGGTCAGCGGAAGTCGCGGCTCTTACAGCTACTACGTGCGTCCTGGTGATTTTCTGGACCTGCATCTCGACGTCGATACATGCGACGTCACGATGATCACTGTCCTGCTCGATCAGTCTCAACATCATGAGCCAGGCGGCTCGCTCGTCCTCTACCCTGGCCGGATCGGCGAGCCACTGTCATGGATCAGAGAGCGACCCGAAGAGGGTGCCGTCGCAGTGAAGCTCATTGCGGGACAGTCCATCGTCTTGATGGGGGGTTTGGTACCCCACAGAGTCGTGCCGGTAGCGGCAGGACAGATGAGAGTCATTTCGGTCCTCTGCTTCAAGGCCACGCCACGGACGTGACTCGGGCACCGGTTGCTGCGAGGTCTCGACTGATTGGCATCCGCAATCAGTCTGCGCCGAGAGGACGGCAGCGATATTGGCGTCGTCGGTTCCAGACCACGTTTCAGGGGCCAGGTCGCCGAGCCCTCGCGTCCAGCGTCTTCGGTGTCGAAACGACTCCGCCGGACACCCGGAGATCAAGCCCGCGTCAGCGACCTCGCAAAGCGCGCGTCCGTCGGGGCGAGTGCGATCCCGCCAAGCTCCTCTGGCTCGAGCCAGGCGAGATCTTCGTGCTCGATCAGAGCAGGCTCGCCCGAAATCGTCACCTGAGTGAACTCGACCAGGTAGCTCGAGCCCGGATCGCGAACCGCCATCATCAGCTCGCCGACAGCGAGGACCTCGACTGCCAGCTCCTCGCGGAGCTCCCGCCGCGCCGCGTCGAGCAGCGTCTCACCTGATTCGAGTTTGCCGCCAGGGAACTCCCAGAGACCACCGTGACGCTTGTGACGCGGGCGTCGAGCCACAAGGTAGCGGCCGTCACGCTCGACGACGGCTGCCAGAACGCGAATCGGACTTCTGCCCGAGCCATGCTGCGTCTCGCTACTCGTCACGGCCCAGCTGTCCTCGCCCACGTGGACTGGAGTCGCGCTGTTCCTTCGAAGATGTCCAGCTCTCCACCAGGTTCAGCGAATGTGCACGACTCCCGGTTAGGCCGCCTCGAAAGCGGCAGCAAGACCCTGGCCACCACCGATGCACATGGTCTCGAGTGCCACGTTCGCGCCGCGGCGCTTCATCTCGTAGAGCAAGGTCGTCAGGATGCGTGCCCCCGTCGCAGCAATGGGATGGCCCAACGAGATTCCCGAGCCATTGACGTTGAGACGTTCCATGACGTCGTCCGGCCACTCAGCCAGAACCGCAAGAACCTGTGCAGCAAACGCCTCGTTGAGCTCAACGAGGTCGACGTCGTCCCACCCTAGGCCTGACCGCTCGAAGAGCCGCGCCACTGCTGGCACGGGTCCGATACCCATCGTTGCCGGATGACACCCGGCCACCGCCCAGCCACGCAGAAACGCCAGAGGCTCCAGCCCCAGCTCGGTGAGCTTGTCCTCGGCAACCACGAGGCACATTGCCGCCGCGTCGTTCTGGGAGCTGGCATTGCCGGCGGTGACGGTGCCACCCTTCTGCATGGCGCGAAGGCCAGCGAGCTTCTCGAGCGTCGTGTCCGAGCGCGGGCCTTCATCGGTCGAGAACACGATCGGATCGCCGCGTCGCTGCGGCACCTCCACCGTCACGATCTCTTCCTCGAACTTCCCACTTTCGATGGCGGCGACGGCATTCTGATGACTCCGAAGGGCGTACTCGTCCTGTCGCTCGCGAGCAATGTCGTACTTCTCTGCCAGATTCTCGGCGGTCTCGATCATCCCGGAGATCGGACCAAAACGTTCCTCCGGCTGCACGGTCTCACGAGCGCGTACCAGTCGATCGTGCAGCGTCACGGATCCGAGACGACTGCCGTCGCGTGCCGCGGTCGTGTAGAACTCCACGCGACTCATGGACTCGGTGCCACCGGCAATCACGACGTCGGCCACTCCGGTCTGCACCATCATCGAAGCGTTGACCACAGCCTGAAGTCCCGAGCCGCAACGGCGATCGAGCTCGTAGCCCGGCACCTCGATCGGTAGATCGGCTTTGAGCGCGCAGAGACGACCGATCGCCGGTTCCTCGCCGTTGGAGTAGCCGTGACCGAGCACGACGTCGTCGATTCGGGTCGGATCGACCCCCGAGCGTTCCACGAGCGCCTTGATGACCGTAGCACCCAGATCGGCAGCTGACAGCGAGCGCAGCGTCCCGAGGAAACGACCGACCGGAGTGCGAACCGGACTGACGATGGCAACTCTTCTCATGTGCGTTCAACTCCTGAGGTCAGCAGATACCGAGTCGATTTCGAAAGAGGTTCGCGAGGCCACTCAGCCGTCCGACTTCGTCGAACCGAACGCCATCAAGCGCGTGCGCGTTCGAATGAACAGACGTCCGTCCGCAATCGCGGGACTCGCATCGATCCTCTCGTCGAGATCGTTGAGCGCCAGCAACTCCCACTCGGCCTCGGCAGAGACCACTGCGACCTTGCCGCTGTTGGCAGTCAGATAGATCCTGCCGTCGCTGATCACTGGTGAGGGGAAAAACGGCTCGGCGGCACCCTCGATGCGAGCTCGCTTGAGAACATCTCCCGTCTTGGCGTCGAGGCTGGTCAGGATCCCACCGTCCTTGATCAGGAAGAGGACTCCTCGGTAGAGGATCGGAGACGAGATGTAGGGAACGGCCCGTTTCTCGCGCCAAGCAATCGCGGGACCTTCCGCACCCACCAGATCGACCGCCACGACCCCGAAGTCTTCACTCGTGTAGAGCTTCTCGGTCTCGTCATACTCCGCACGAGTCACGATGCCGTCGCCATCGCGGTCGAACCAACCGAACGAACTCTGCAGGTTGACCTTCTCCAGCTCCGACCTGGACAGCTCAGCGTTGCCGTCTTCGTCGTGCTCGAACATGGCGGCGGTCGACGGAATACCTCCGGAGCCGTCGACAGCCGACATGAAGAGACGCGTGCCGTCCAGTACCGGGCTCGCGACCGGCCCGTAGCCGAGTCCCGGCACCGAGAACAGCTGCTCACCGGTGCGCACCGCATAGGCATCGACGGAAAAGGTGCCCAGCGCAACCACCGCCGCACCGTCGCTGCCCGGATGGAGGATGACCGGTGTGGACCAGCTCTCGCCAATGGCACGCTCCTTGCTCCAGAGCAACTCACCTTCGTTTTTGTCGAGCGCAACGATGAACGGCTCGCGCTGCTGATCGCACTGAAGGATCAGGACGTCTCCTTCGAGCACCGGAGAGCTGGCCAACCCATAGTAGTTGTCGAACGGAGGCATCTCGTGACGCCAGAGCTCCTCACCGTCGAGGGCGTAGGAGACGAGCCCGAATTCCGGAAAGAAGACGAACACACTCCGACCGTCGCTTACTGGCGTCGCCACGCTGGGGCCCGACTCCGAGTAGACCGCGTCCTGGCGCAACCGTGGCACGGAGCGCCGCCAGCGTTCTTCACCAGTGTCCGCGTCGAGGGCTACCGTGACGAGCTCGTCGTCAGAAGCTCCTGTCATCACGATCACAGAGCCGACGACGATGGGCGACGAACGGCCGAACGGTATCTCGTGAGTCCAGAGTGCGGACTCGGCGGAGAACTCGAGGGGCAGGTTCTGAGTCCCGGCCACGCCAGTGCCATTGGCACCGCGAAACCGCAGCCAGTCTTCGGCCGCGCTGGCGGACGCTAGGAAAAGGAGGGCGAGCGCGATGGCTCCGCGACTTGGTATCGACATAGAGGGTCCTCGGTCACGGGTGTTCCGTCGTTGGAGAGCGAGCTGACTCGAACCGCTCAGGGCTCGAGGGTGTCCAGGAACTCATCGAGGCGCGCATCACCATCGGGTCCCGTGAAACGCCAGACGACCCGACCTTCCCGATCGACGAGCATGATGGTCGGCACAGCATAGACCTTGAGAGCTATCCACGCCGGCAACTCCTGGTCGTCGAGAAAGATGGGATACGTGATGTTCTGCGTCCTGACCGCGCGCCGAACTTTGCGCATGGCGTCTTTGCCTTCGTCGGTCGAGAGACCCACGATGCGGACGTCGTCGGTGTCCTGCTCGTGACGCTGCTGAAGCTCGCGCATGGTCTTGCGGCACGGCTGGCACCAGGTTGCCCAGAAGTCGAGGATGCTGAACTCTCCGCCGCCAACTTCGAGATCGACGACCTCGCCATCCAGGTTGCGCACCTTCAGCTGAGGAACCGAATGAGGAAGCTCTAGAGGCGCCCACCAACCGGGGCTCGCATCGAACTCGGCTTTGCACTCGTCAGAGCAGAAGTAGTAGGTCTTGCCTTCATAGGTGCTGTACCCGGCCACCGTCTCCGGCTCCGGATCGGTTCCGTGAGTGGAGCGGGCCGCGCATACCCGGCACACGGCTTCGTCTGGATGGCCAAGAGCAAGCTGGGCGTGAGACAGCAACGTGGCCAAACTCAGCAAGAGACAGAGCGCTACGGTTCTTCTCATGTCAGAAGCCTACGGCAAACGAGACGCCTGGGTACTCGAAATCCACGGCTAGAAGGCTGACACTCCAACGATCACGTACGTAGTTGAGCATCAGATGGCCTCGATCTCCGTCGTACATGGGGCGCACCGAGAAGCGCTCGCCAAAAGCCACCTCGAGCCCGAACGGCACGTTGAAATCACTGTCCCACTCCGAGTAGTTGAGACTGGCGTAGGCCGAGAAACGCGATTCACCAAAGCGCTTGAACACGGTGGCGTAGTACGACTGGGTCCCTTCGGGCGAGCCGATCCGGTCCGAGCTCGTCCCGACGAACAGTGCGGGCCGCTTGTCGGTTTCGGTCAACAGAAAGACCGTAAACAGCGGGTTGATCTCGTCGACCTCGGGATTGAACTCGACTCCGACCTGGACCCGGCGATGCAGTCGATAGTTGACCGTCGACCTGATGCGCGCCCGATCGACGTCGATGTCGACCCAACGCAACGAGGCGGTCCATTTCGTGTCGAGTCCACTCCCCCGGAGTGGAGCACCCTCACCAGGTCAGCCGCTTCACGAAGGGGCTGAGGACGGGCGTGGCGGCGGTTCGGGGGCCTGCTGCTGGTCCTGGGCTCCAAGAGCACCCATCAAGAGCACGAGTAGCGCTTCGGCGAAGGTCATGGGGTGATCCTAGCGGCCCGGATCGGTGCTCGACTAGGCTAGCCACCACCAGAAACCAGCACTCAGAGCCATCGCGGATCTCA
>JANQPS010000457.1 GCA_028285365.1 Thermoanaerobaculia bacterium
CTTACACGCTGAAGCTGCGTCAGCTGCAACTTGCCCGACCATGGATGGAGCACCTCGCCCGTGGTGGAGGGCTTCTGGTTGAGCTTGAAGAGTGGGTCAACAAGTCCTCTGGGCGCTCATCGCTGTTGCTGACTGCGGTGGACGAAGACGGTAAAGTTGTGATCCAGCACCAATGGCCTTGGATCATGATGCCCTTTGCCGCCTACGCATCCGAGCTGCCTCACATGTTTCCTTGGGCGACCCTCACGATGAACGCTGAGGCGGAATGGGACATGTACGAAGCTGAGTGCGCTATCTGGGACAAGGAAGATCAGAAGTACTTCTTCATTGACACCTACGAGGACTGGCGGTCAAGTCGGCTAGACCAGGGATTACAGCCGGCCTGGGATGATGGTGAAGTCGCTCACTGGAAGGTCGATCTGGAGCTATCCGAGTTGGGCAAAGCCTTCCTGGTTCTCGACGAACAGCTGTCGAACCAAGTTATACATGCGCTGTTTGAGGCGGGAGATTAGTTAGTCAAGTGTCGACGCCCCCGGAGCATCCGGGTCTGACGCACTTTCGATCAGAGCATCGACAACGGCGCTGACACTCGAGACCGTCTCGGGGTCAGGATACTTGAGTGGGTTCTGCAGTGAGCTGTACAGCTGCGCGACCAGAGCAGCCCGCTCCTCCCCGATGAGTGTGGCCAGACGATCGCAGGACCGGTTCAACCGACTGCCAGACGTCTTGAAGCGACCCAGGGCGTGATGTAGTAGCGCTGCGTTTGCAGCGTCTCTAAGTAGTTCCGCCAAATCGTGCTCTCGCGCTATTGACAGGTCGCGTGCCTTCAGCTCTGAAACACGCGCCTTAGACCGTTCGTGCGAACGGCGGGCAGCCTCCGACTCATCGAAGGGTACGGCGTGCGGTAAGAGCACTCGAAGCGGTCCGCCGACGAACCGAATGCCGTTTGCGACCGCTGCCGTAATCGGGTTTCCCGGATCGAGACACATCTCGCGTGCATGGTCGATCGTTACCCACGTGATGTTGATGTCTTGCTCGTAATGACGATCGAGAAGACCCTCCAGGTTATGATTCAGGTCCTCATCCGGTAGAGCCTCCGCGACACAGAGGATGTCGACGTCTGAGTCGGCATCGCTGGTACCTGATGCGACGGAGCCGTAGAGCGTGGCTGAGTCCGGCGCACAGCCGACGTCCGCCATCATCTCGGCGATTTCGTTAGCCAGATCGGTTGGATTCATCCCACGACACAGTATGAGACTTGCCTTGGCCGGCAGCCGTGTCGAGTAATGCAGGGCCGGCGACGGGTCGCACCCCGACCTGCCATAGGGGATCGTTCATACGCCGTCACGGTTCGGTTCGCTGGTACCAAGGAGTCGAATCAGAGGGTTCTCAAAGTCCGGTGGCTGCATGTCGGTGTGCGCAAACGGTTCAGAACGAACTCGGCCGCTGCACAGGTCGCTGGCCACTGTCAGCACCCACCGCTATGGTGGGGCTGACAACCAGAAACACCAGGTCAGGAAGGGGATCTTCAGGCGAGGTAGAGCTGCTCAGTCACTCTCAGTGGCCATGTCCCGGTCGAGCCTGAGCGAG
>JANQPS010000461.1 GCA_028285365.1 Thermoanaerobaculia bacterium
CACAGCTCGTGGCTCACGGGCAAGATGGGGATCTATATCTTCGGCGACGAAGAGTTCACTTACCGTCAGGCGTTCGACGAGATCGCAAGGAGTGCTGGCGGGCAATGGTTCATCAATCCCCTGGGCCCGACGAACGAGTTCGCAGATGACAATTTCTCGTTCGAGCTCGAGCCCTACTTCCAGGAGCCCGTGAGCGTCTACAACGACATGAGTGGCGGGATGAAGGGTGTGGTGAGCGTCGACGACGCCGAGGCGTCGAAGCCAGTCAAACAGGTCAGGGTGGGCTACCGACAACACCGGGTGGTCCTGAGCGACGACGCGATGGGCGGCGTGTTGACCGTTGAGCAGAAGGACCTCTACTCGGCCGACTGGCGGTACTACGAGACTGACGTCGACGAGGAGATCGAGGAGGCTCACGGATCCGACGCGGTCGTCGAGACGATCTTCACGTCGTACCAGGACGAAGCCGGCGCCAAGGCAGAGGCAGAGAGGCGGCTAGCGGTCCTCCGGCGGCCGCGGTTCATCAGGACGATCGAGATTGAAGACCCGAACTACGACCAGCTCCCCGTCTACGGGACCAACGACGTGCTGTGGTCTCGGGATGTGCAGATCCTTCGGGCGGGTACGCCGGCGTGGTGTGTCGGCGTCGACATCTCTGAGAACAACAGCTTGCGCAGCACGTCACTCGACTTTGTGGTGCCGGCCGTGGTCGACCCCAGGCAGGCACTGCGTGAGCGGTTTGGGCCCGACCGGCTAGCAGTGCAAATCGCGACCTGGTCGTACGTCTACACCCTGATCGAATTCACTGAGCTGAGCGCGTTTGACAACCATGGCTACACCAAGAGAGATAGCGTCCTTGCGGACTTCCGGCCCTCGACCGTTTCGACTCAATTGGTTGACGGGATCCCGTTCGTCACGATCACTCGCGCCGAACAGCCCGACCAGTCGCCAGGGGATCCAGGGGTAACAGAGCTTGACATCGACCTCAGTGGGCCTATGACGTTGCTGGCCATGGTCCTCAACGACGACACGGCGGCAACCACGAAGAACCTGCTGGTCGACGGAGCGATTTTCTTCAGGAGAACGAATGCCGATGAGTGGAAGCTCGTCGGCGACGGGTCCGAGGTCTCTGTCTCTGCGTCCACGGTGGACGAGGAGTTCGCGTCGGTCATTGCTCATGTCAACTCGATCGGCGAGGGAACCATTCGAAGCCACAGCTCAGAGGCAACGGCGACTGGTTTTAAGGAGCTCGTGATCAACTCGCCTACGCTGTGGAACAACGACGCGAACACCATCTTCTACGAAGGTGTTCATGAATTCACAATCATCACTGGAGAACTCACCGACGAAGATTGGGATTTCCTGTCTTGGTACTGTCGAGCGGTGATGGGCGAGAACCTTGTAGTGGATGCGAGCTTTCAATGACGACTACCGGCCTGTACGAAAAGGGGTTCATTGCGATCCCGACGATCTCCGACGACGACGCGGTCGTCGTCACCCCGTCGTCGGAGGCGGACAAGGTCGAGGCAACCAACCTCTTCAACAAGTATCCGACCGACTTCTGGGTGGCGCCCAGCGTCACGAGCCTGCAGCTCGACGTCGACCTCGGCTCAAGCCCGGACTATTCGATGTTCTGGCTGGGGTTCCATAACGCCGGCCAGGGGAGCACTTGGCAGATTAGGACGTCCGACGTCTCCAACTACGCCTCGTATGAATACGA
>JANQPS010000314.1 GCA_028285365.1 Thermoanaerobaculia bacterium
ACAACACTGAGATCGCAGCCACCTCCAAAAAAGTCACGCCCTAACTTCGAATGACGACCCTCGAATGACGACTCTCGAACGGCGGGTGCCGCCAGCTTCGCAAACTCTCCAGCAAAGGCTACCGGGCCGCAGCTGAAGAGACTCCTTCAGCTCCAGCCTGCTGCGGCCAGATCGGCCTCTGAAGGCCCATTCGAGTCGAGCCGACTCCACAGCCGGGCGACGAGGACTCTCGAACGTGACAACGGCGTGCTGCGGCTGGTCATTCCAACCGCCTGAACCTTCGCTTGCGCCTCAGAGCATCTCGCGCGATTCATCTCCGAAGAGAATCGTTGGCCCCTCGGGCGCCTCGGCGGCCTGACCCGGATACTCCAAGGTGATCATCACTGCCCGTGTCCCGGCAGGCATTTCGTCGGCTCCGATCTCCACCCGCGTCGTCTCGTCCTTGACGAAGAAGGAGCCACCGTTGAGCTTGCCATCGTCGGTCACGAACCAGACCCGATACTCGCGGCCGAGCTTGCACTTCTGCAGGTTGCTCGCCGTCAGTACCCAGTTGCCATCGTCGGTCATGAAGACCGTGCCTCTAGCTCCCGGCTGGGCCACGTCCTGCGAATCGAGACGACAGGCCTTCGTGCCGGGACTCGTCACCACTCCGAGCTGCCGACGCACTTCGTCGAGCTCGTTGCGAACCTGGGTCAGTGCACTCGTCTGAGACAGGCTGCCCGCATCATCACGGCTAGCCAGCTCACTCTCCAGGGCCCCGATGAGCTCGGTCTGCTGGGAGAGCTGCGCATAGAAGACACCGCTGAGAGCGGCGAGACCAACCGCCATGAGGACGGCGGCGGCGGCGAGCCACCCCACCCAGCGCGGCTGCTGCGTAGGTGGACGGAAGGGCACGACCTCGGCGGCAGCTGACTCCTGTCCCAGCGTGACGGGCGAGTCGGACTGGGCTACGCCATCGGCGAGTCCCAGCTCTGCGAACAGCCGTTGCTTCACATTCGACGAAGGCTCGATGGGATCGAGCTCCGAAGGGAGCATCCCGAGCAGTTCCACGAGAGCCCGCTCGTCGTCGCCGCTGCGGTCACTTTCTTGCGGATCGGAGATGGCCAGGGCAGCGGAGATCTGATCGATCTCACGCTCGTCGAGCGCAGTCTCGTCGGCGCCGTTGTCGGGCGAGCCGTTCTTCTCGTTAGTGTTCATCTCTTCTCATCAGATTTCATCAGATTCATCGACGTCTCAGACCAGGATCACTTCGAAACATCGCAGAACGCTCAGAGCACAGCTGCACCTCAAAGCAGGTCCCGAATCTCGGCTCCGAGAGCTTTCTTCAGCTTCCTCATGGCCAGGAGAGTCCTGGTCTTGACGGTTCCCAGAGGGATTCCCGTCGATGCAGCTATCTCGCTTTGAGTCATGCCCTTGTAGAACGCCAGCTCGAGGACCTGACGTTGCTCCTTGGGCAGTTCAGCGAGCTCGGTGCGCAAGCGCAACCGCCTTTCACGTTCCAGTACGTTGCTCGCACCCTCGGGGGATGCATCACCCGGAGGATTTTCTTCGTGGGCCGCCTGGGCGGTCTTGTCCTGAACGTTGCGGGACCGCAGCCGGTCGATCGAACGGCTCCGGGTAATGAGAGACAACCAGGTAGACACCGACGAGCGCTTCGAGTCGTATCGGTGAGCTTGACGCCAGACCTGGACAAAAACCTCCTGCAGAACGTCTTCGGCCTCTTCCTGGGATCCGAGCACTCTGCGCGACAACGCCAGCAGCAGGCTCGAGTACTGGTCGTAGAGCTCGCTGAGGGCTTCTGAGCTGCCTTCCGCGATGCGCTCGACCAGACGAGCCTCCATGGCGCGATCGCGCTTTTGCGCCACGGCGTTCATCTCACAGCACCCATCGAAACATCCTCATCGGACGTGCTCGAATCGTGTTCGGGCCGAGCACGATCGTCTCTTGTCGAGAGTTGGAGCCAGGGACGCATGGAAGAAGCCAGGTTCACTCTGTCCGGAATCACCAAAGGACGATTCCGTTCTGGTGGAGAGGTTTGTCGGCTCGGTGCTACCGTGTCGCGACCGCCACGAGCCGAATTCGCACGAACCATAGCAATCTCGGCCTTCGACGACCATGGCACGAAGGTCCGCGACCTCACCGCACCGGAGCCAGAACGTGACCGAAACGCAGCTGACCCTCGAAGGACCCGCTGGAGCCATCGAAGCGATTCTCCACGAAACCGAACCGACCGCAGCCGTCAGCATCGTGGCTCATCCTCATCCGCTCTATGGCGGAACGATGAAAAACGCGGTCGTGGAACGCTGTTGCCGCCTCCTGGCGAGGCTCGGGCACACCGTCATGCGCTTCAACTTTCGTGGCGTCGGCAGGAGCGAAGGTGTTCACGACGACGGCGTGGGCGAGGTCCTCGACTTGATCGCAGCCTGCAACTCCCTGAGGGAGATCACCGATCGTGAGATCGACCTCGCGCTGGGCTACTCGTTCGGAGCTGCGACCCTACTGCGAGCGCTCGAGCGCGGCGGCGCCGAGCTTCCTCACCGCGCTCTCCTGATCGCCCCGCCTCTCGCGTTCGGAAACTACGACTTCGTCGGCGACCTCAGCCCGACTCGGCCACTCGCGCTACTGTGCGGAAGCGAAGACGACCTGACACCGGCCGACAAGCTGGAACCGACTCGTCACTGGCCCGGTCTCCTGGGCGTCGAGCTGATCGACGGCGTCGGCCACGACCTGGGAGCCACCACAAAACCCGAGGCCTTCGACCAGGCCTTGGAGACTCTGATCGATCGCTTGATGTCCGCGAGCTGAAGACGCGCGCGGCGCCCACCCAACGCTTCGGCGCTGGTCAGCCTTCTTCGACCGACGAGGCCGCCGACAGGAGCGGAACCGCTTCAGAAGTCTCTGGCTCGAACGGCACGTAACAGCGACGGCAGCGTGCCTCGTAGGACTCGCTGTCCCCAACCTGGAGCTGATCGCTACCGCCGGCAATTCGCTGGGAGTAGTGAGCAGGCGCTCCACAGCGCACACAGACCGCGTGCATCTTGTCCACATACTCGGCCACCGAGAGGAGTGCCGGCATCGGTCCAAACGGCTCGCGCCGATAGTCCTGATCCAGGCCCGCGACGATGACCCTCACTCCTAGATCGGCGAGCTCGGTGGCCAGCGCCACCAAGCCGTCGTCGAAAAACTGAGCTTCGTCGACGCCGACGACCTCGACCCCCAGCAAAAGCCGTTCTCGGAGCTCGAGCGACGATCGGACGGTAATGGCCTCGAGATCGCGGTTGTCGCGGGTCACGATGCGCTCGTCGGCCCCGCGCGTGTCAGCCTCGGGTTGGAACACCTGGACACGTTGGCGAGCGATCAGGGCTCGGCGCATTCGACGGAGGAGCTCCTCACTCTTCCCTGAGAACATGCCCCCTGTGATGATCTCGATCCGACCCATGGTCGAACCGGCCCGCTCGCTCAGCGTCATCTCTCAAACTCCTTGCATCGTCTCGGCCGAGGCGCAACCGCACCGCACACGCGTCAGGTCCAGGGATTCGGCCCGCGTCATTTCGACGCCAGCGGCTTGATCTCGCGATTCCTTCGACTGGATCAGGCCGACCCGTCAGCACCGACGGGTTCGGGCGACCGAGACACCCAGACTCTCTCGGCTCATCGAGCGGGTCGAGCCTAACCAGCAGAGCCGCCGGCGGCAACCGCGCGACACACTGTCGCAGAGCCGATGTCCTAGTGCCAGCTTCTCGTCGTTGCGCGTCTCATCGTCATACCGGTCTCGAGATCGGGTTCTTCGAGTGGATCGCCCATCGTCGAGGCCTACCCATTGACAAGGCCCCAACGGCAATCGGAGAATTCTCGACGACGGCCGTGAAGCGTGATGACACCACTGGTGCTTGCGGCGGTGTTTGCGGTGAGCGTCACGCTTCGACTCCTCGGTTCGGACACCGCTCCGCGTTCGCATCGAGAGATCTCTCGGCACCTGCGATCGTCAGTCGCACTCTCTCACAGCTGCCATCACCTGCCGTCGGTCTGGTCAAACCTGATCTTCGGCAGCTAACCTCATCTGGAATCTTCATCTTCGACCGAAGGTTAGAGACATCATGAGCATCGATCAGGAACAACAGCAACCGGAAACGACAGTGGACGACCAGCTGGACGCCGCGGCCCGCGAGCGTCACGGCCAACCTTCCTCGGTCCCGGTGGTCACCGAGCACGGCGTGGCGCGTCAAGGCGCACCGGTCGTGGCGCCTGACTCTGAAGAGGACGACGACCACTCGTTGAGACTCACCGACAAGGCGGTCACCATGGTCAAGCTGACGCGCGACCAGGAAGGCATCGCCGACGACTTCGGACTGCGTGTTGCGGTGCGCGGCGGCGGCTGTTCCGGATTCGAATACGCGATGGACTTCGAGAACGAAGCTCGCGACGACGACGAGGTCATCGACTACGAAGGCCTGCAGGTTTTTGTCGACCCGATCAGCTCGAGGTACCTCATCGGTACCACTATCGACTACAACCTCGGCGTCTCCGGCACGGGCTTCAAGTTCAGCAACCCGCGCGCCACGGGGACCTGTGGCTGCGGTTCGTCGTTCGCTGTCTGAGCCCCTCCGGCCCCGGACCGAGTCGAGCCTAGCTCGCGGGTCCGATGACCTCGGCGTGGCCGCCACCCGCGACCTCTAGCGGGGTTCCGGCCTCCCACGCACGGCGCGCCACCATGCCGAGGGCCACGTCCGGCCGATCGGACGTCCTCACCCACGACGTGAGATTGCCGGCCGGGCGCCCTTCGAACAGAAGCTCACACGAGCGCAGCTTGGTGCGCGCCGAAGCCTTCTCGTCGAGCGACAAGCGGCTCACCCGCTTGGGCGCCTGTCCGCGATAGTGCAGGCGCGCGATGATCTCCTGGCCCAGGTAACAACCCTTCTCGAAATCGATGCCTGCGATGCTGCTTTCTTGAGGCAGGTTCGAATCGCCGTAGTCGATGCCCCAACGCGAGAGACCAGCCTTCGTCCGCAACGCCTCGACGGCTCCGTGACCGATCGGCTTCGCCTGAAAGAGCGAGACCAGCTCGTTGATCGAGTCGGGAGCGATCGACGAAGGAATCCAGACATTGGCGGCCGGTATGCCGAGTCGCTCCAGGCGACTCACCTGGAGCACGCTGCCACCGAGCTTCACCGTCATCGTCGACCAGGGCGTGGGAGGCCAGCCGCCGAGCTCCTCGAGGGCCGAGGGCACCTCATGCCCCACCAGCCCTACTCCCTGCATGTCGCCGAGAGGCCTCGGTTGGACGCGATCGGCGACCACATAGCGCTCGAGGTGGGAGACTACGGTGCTCGATCGTCCGTGAGGAACCTCGAGCCAGATCCGATCATCGAGTGCAAAGACGGCCGCCTCCGCCAACACGCGACCCTTGATGTCCGTAACGAAGGCAAAACCGCCTGAGCCCTCCTCCAGGCCTACGACGTCCAAAGTCACCAGACCGTTGAGGAATCGGGCCCGGTCTTCCCCGACCAGCTCGACTGCCGACAAGATGCCGCGATCGACGATGCCCACATGGTCCAGCGCGGAGATCTCGGCAGCCACGTCTTGGCCACCCCACTCGTAGGTCCACGGCACCGTAATCGAACGATCGCCGATCGTGAGCTCCACGTCGTGCGCGCCACAGTCAGAGTTCCAGACGGACAACGACGTACTCACGACGCGGTGACCCCCAATCGAGCGGGATCGACGTCTTCGAGAGACTCTACGACCCACTGCGCACCAGCTCGTCTGAGGTCCTCGGCAGAACATCGGCCGGTGGCGACCGCGAGGATTTCGCAGTCGTGCTCGAGGGCACACTCGACGTCGAAGGGCGTGTCGCCGATCACGAGGACATCCGAACCCTTGAAAGATCGACCCGTGGCCCGCTCCGCACGCTCGAGGGCCACCGGTACCAGCTCCGGTCGCTCGATGCCGTCGTCACCAAACGCACCAAAGTCGAAGTACCGATTCAGACCAAAACGCGACAGCTTGGTTCGAGCACCACCCTCCCAGTTTCCGGTCAAGAGCCCCAGAACGTGCTCGGACTGGTCGACCAGACGCGACAGCAGTGTGCTCACGCCCGGGAGGAGCGTCATCTGCTCCACGTCGAGGGTCGATTCGAGGTTGGGAACGTAGCGCTGGCGCACCTCGGGAAGACGATCGAGGACCTCGTCGCGATCCCATCCCACGCCGCACATGAGGTCGACGACGATCTTGCTGTCGGTACGGCCGGCAAAACTGTAACCACGCCAGGCACCAGGCGTGCCGAAAACCGCCTCGAGCGCCTCGAGGAAGACGGGCCCCACCTGAGGCCCGCACCTCAAGAGGGTGCCGTCGATGTCGAAAAGG
>JANQPS010000504.1 GCA_028285365.1 Thermoanaerobaculia bacterium
TCGACGACACCGATCCCACCGTGTCGACGCCAACCGACACCGGCGCCTTCACGATGAGCCCGGCGACCTTCAACTGGGCGGCGCCAACCGACGCGGCCAGTGACATCGCCAGCCTCGAGCTGCGCGTCGGAACCACGCCGGGTGGTTCGGACGTCGCCATCGTCGACGTCACCGGCCAGACCACGGCCGATGTCGCCGGCACCGACGGGCAGACGCTGTATGCATCTCTCGTCGCCACTGACAACGCCGGCAATACCGCTACCAGCGGCAACAGTGACGGCGTCACCATCGACGACACCGATCCCACCGTCTTCACACCGACCGACACCGGGAGCTTCACGACCAATCCGGCGACCTTCTCCTGGGCCGCACCCACCGACTCCGGCAGCGGCGTCGCCAGCCTCGAGCTGCGCGTGGGAACGACTCCTGGAGCCATGGACGTGGCGACGGTGGACGTCACCGGACTGACCACGGCCGACGTGAGCGGAACGGACGGACAGACGCTCTACGCGTCGCTCGTCGCAACCGACAACGTCGGTAACGTCGCCACCAGCGGCAACAGCGACGGCATCACCATCGACCTCAGCGACCCGGGCGATCCGGTGCTCTCGAGCCCCACTCACACGGTTTCGCAATGGTCGAGCAACCCGTTCATCCAGATCGAATGGTCAGGTGCGAGCGACGGGGGCAGCCTCGCCGGCTACTCCTTCCTGTTCGACACCTCACCGACGACCATTCCGGATACGGTGATCGACTTGGCGCACAGCGTCGATCCGCACACGACGACCAGCGACGAGCTCGCCAACGGCGACTCCTACTACTTCCACCTGTCGACCTGTGACCTCGCCGGCAACTGCACCTCCACGGTCCACATCGGGCCGTTCTGGATCGACGCGACCGCTCCGGGCGCGCCCACCGATCTGCAGAGCACGAGCCACGAGATCGACGTGCCGATCGCTGACGCGACCATCGACGTCAGTTGGACGGCAGCAACCGACGACCTCTCGGGAATTGCTGGCTACGGTGTGGTCTTCGACCAGCAAGACACCAGCACCTGCGACCAGGTCCAGGACACGGCCGGCACGACCTTCACCAGTGATCCGCTCGCCGACGGTATGTGGTACGCCCACATCTGTGCAGTCGACGTTGCCGGCAACTGGGGTCCGCTCGCGAGCGCCGGTCCCTACGTCAACGACCTGCAGCCGCCGCGAGTCACGCTGCTCGACTCCGTGACCGACGGTTGTACGGTCCCGGGTTCGCCGATCTGCCGACTTGCCGTGTCGCAGCTGTCCCTGAGCTTCGACGAGGCGATGTTCGATCCTGCGGGTGACGGCACGATGGGCGATCTCACCGATCCGGCGAGTTACCTGCTCGTGGCCGCGGGTGGCGACTCGACCTTGTCGACCACCAGCTGCGCGTCGGGAGTCGACTTCGCTGACCAGGCCATCACCATCGACGCTGCCGTGGCAGCCTCGAGCGGCAGCACCGTGTGGCTGGACCTCGCCGGAGTGGATGCTCTACCGCGCGATCGCTATCGCCTCCTGGCGTGCGGCGACGGTGGCCTGCGTGACCGCGTCGGCAACCTGCTCGACGGTGACGGAGACGGAGTCGGCGGTGATGATGCGGTCATGGACTTCGAGATCGCCACCGACGTCGTCACGGGCAACTCGAACTTCGACGAGGACACCAGCGGCTACTTCCTCATGCCGGAAGACGGAATGACCGTCGTACACACGAGTGCAGACGAGGCAGATGCCCCGACCTCGGGCTCGGCATCCGTCAGCGGTAGTCCCATGGCTAGAGGGGTCATGCTGCTGACCTGTCTGCCCGCTTACGAAGGAACGGTCGAAGGACTCGGACAGGTCCAGCTCGTCGGCGGGGACACCACCATCGTCGGAGCTGTCATCGAGACCTACAGCACCGACGACTGCACCCGGAGGCCTCTCGAGACCCGAGTCGGCAACATGGGTCGAATGGGGCCGATCGGCGGAACCAACCCCTGGATCGAGGTCTCGACCGAGCCCATGACGATCGACAGCTCCGTGAGCTCGGTTGCGGTGGGTGTCGTCTTCGACGGCAGCTCCATCGATCTCAACGTCGACGCGGTCTATCTGCGGACCGTCCCCGAGACCCTCTTCGAGGATGGCTTCGAGAGTGGTGACGTCACCCTGTGGAGCGCCAGCATCGAGTAGGCCGGACCAACCAGGGTCTTGCCCGGCGCCCCAGTGCTCTTTCGAAGAGCGCTGTGGGCGCCTTTTCTGTTCTGGCGTCCTGCCCGCGGCTGCGTCGATCCGCAAGTACACTGTCGCGTATGCCGGAAGTCACAGTGTCTTTCAACGATGTGTCTCTCAACGATGGGTCTCTCAACGATCCCTCTGTGGGCGACGAGCGCCTCGACATTCACCTGCTCGACGAAGGTGAAGGAGAGCCGGTCGTCCTGATCGGCGGCCTGACCAGCACCTTCGAGGTCTGGCAGTACCAGATCGACGGACTGAAAGACTCCTACCGAGTCCTGGCCCCCGACAACCGCGGTAGCGGCCGAACCCGGGAACACTCGGACGACGGCCTCCGTAGCATTCCTCGCTTTGCCAGAGACGTGCTCAGCCTGCTCGACGCGCTCGAGCTCGACCGAGTCCATCTCGTCGGGGCCTCGATGGGAGGCATGATCGTCCAGCAGTTTGCGATCAGCTGGCCGGAGCGCCTCAGAACCTTGACGATCGCATGCTCACACCACGGGGGATCCGCGGTGGTACCAGCGGCACCCGAGGCGGTAGCGGCCTTGGTCGCAGGAGGAGCTGGCAACGCCACCGAAGAGCAAGTCAGGGCTTCTCACCTGGCGGTGTTTCACGAGAGGACCCTCCGCGAGCGACCTGAGGCCGTGCGCTTCTATCAGGAGACCAAAGACGCACTCCCCCACACCGCCGAAGAAGTTGCCGCTCGAATTCAGGGAATCCAGAACTTCGACGTCGAATCACGGCTTTCTCGGGTCGCGGTTCCGACCCTGGTGCTGACCGGCGACGCCGACCGGCTCGTGCCGCCTGAGAACTCCAGCCGTATCGCCTCGCTGATTCCCGACGCCGAGCTCGTGGTCCTCGAAGATTGCGCCCACGGCTTCTTCTGTGAGCGACCCGGGGCCTTCAACGACGCACTGCGCTCCTTTCTCGAGCGTCATCCAATGGGCGCCTGAGCGGCCAACCGCGAGAGTCGCTTCCCATCAGTTGTCTGGAGTGCGCGCCGCCATCAGGAGACGCCAGAGCTCCTCGCCGAAGCCGCGACCCGGCTGGTCTCCGAGGCGAGTGACCACGAGGTCCAGGCTCGGCACGACGTAGCACATCCGGCCCAAGGCCCCCTGAGCCGCCACCAGATCAGCTGGTGCCGTGGAGATGAGCGGGCCGTCGATGAGCCGTTCGCCAGCCCCGCGACGCACCCCGCTCTGCCCGTTCAGCCACCAGAGGTAGCCGTAGGACGGGTTGAGCGCCTGGGACGGTCCGAGAGAACGCTCCAGCCAGGTCGCGTTACCCAGGAGATCGTCACCTCCCCAACGGCCCTCACGCAGTACGAGCAAGCCGAAACGCGCCAGGTCGAGAGCGGTCGTCGCAAAGCCGATCGAGTTCGCGTCCTGTCCACCTGAAACCCAAGGACGCGGCTCCCATCGGCTGTCCGACATGCCGAGCGGCTCGGTGAGCCACTCTCGGGTGAGCTCCTGGATGGACTGCTCCGTCGCCGTCTCGAGCGCCTTGACGAGCCGCGAGTAGACGTTGGTGTTGTACCGCCATCGTTCACCAGCCGAAGCTTCGAACGCCCGGTTCGGTCGGAGGCCGCTCGTCATCGAGAGCACGTGCCGCACCGTGATCTTCGACTCCTCGGCGCGCGGCGCCTTGGACCAGCCCTCGCCGAGGTAGCTGCTGATCGGTCTGTCGATGTCGACGAGGCCGCGCCCCTCGGCCACACCGATCAGAAAGGAGATCACGCTCTTCTGAACGGAGGCGACGTCTTCGATCGGTCGGCCGTCCGCTGTCTGCCCCACGACCATCCTTCGGTAGCGGCTTTCCTCTCGGTCTTCGACCGGCCAGTGCCGCTGCGCGACCAGGCGACCGTCAACGACGATCGCAATACTGCTGGAGCGCTGACTGCGGGCGTAGTCGAGCACACCTTCCAGAGCCTCCGCGTCGAATCCGGCGGCCTCGGCGGCCACGGCGTTCCAGGGTCCGTTTGACGACGGAGCCACGGGCGAAGCTCCCTGTGCCACGAGCACCTGAGCGCCAAGCCACGAGACCAAGAATCCAGCCGCTAGCAGAGTCATTCACATTCCCTCTCGAGTGTCTTCAGATGGCTTCATCCTAGCCGTCAAGTCGCACCGGACTCTGGTCATCGGCAAGTGTCGGAGCACTCGCCCCTTCTTTTCGCGACCCGTCACCTCGCTCTGCTCACACCGGACGTAACAAAACCGGCAGGTCGAGCGCCCACAAAACGAACACCAGCCGGCCGCGGAGGTCGGCGAACACACTTTCGCCCTGTGGGGAGCCACACCATGTCGTTCGACAAGCTCGCGAGAAGTCGCCATCACGGAGTGGTGGTCACGCTCATCGCCGTTCACCTGCTCGCCGCCTCGTCGAACGCTTCGACCGCGTTCAAGACACTCACCAGACTCGAACCGGCCGGGACCTGGTGCCCCACTGGACTCACGTTCGGCGATCTGCGGCCCGACTTTCAATCCAGCGACCCGATCAACTTCAATCGCGGCGCCTACGAGACCAGTTTTACCGTGCCGGCCGACGGCTGGGTCTACGTGACTCTCTCGACCAGCGACTCCATGCTCATCGACAACGTCCTCTTCCTGGACAGAAGTTCGTTCCTCACGGGCGCGGGCGCCTTCCTCAGCAACGAGTGCCACCGCGAGTCAGACCCGACGTTTCCGCGAGTCGGCGTCCACGAGTTCGACGGCAGCGCACTCGGTCTCCCCTGGCGCTCCGCGGAGCTCTTCGACGGCACGACGACCGACGCGTTGAGAGAGAGTGGCTGGGGAGACCGAGTGCGCTGCCGTCGAACTCGTGGACGCCGACTCGCGGAAACGTCGGGTCTGACTCGCGGTGGCACTCGTTGCTGAG
>JANQPS010000520.1 GCA_028285365.1 Thermoanaerobaculia bacterium
GTGACGGGTTGCCGGCGCGTGCGTCCGGCGACACGACACCGCTCGGCCCTGACGACTGGCAGCTCGCCCAGCCGATGTTGAGAGCCTTCGACAAGTCAGACGGCCATCTGGTCGCCGAGATCCCTCTGTCGGCCCACGCTGACGCAGGACCAATCTCCTATCTGCACGACGGCAAGCAGTACCTCGTGTTTGCGATCGGCGGTCGGGACGAACCTTTCGAGATCGTGGCCTACGCACTGCCCTGACCTCGAGATTCCCATGGGGAATCAAAAAGCCGGTCGACCGTGATCCACCCCTTCTCGGGACTCACTCGTCCCCGAGCAGCGATCACTTCGAATACCGGGCGAGCAACAGCTCCTTCTTCGTGAGACACCTGGCGTCGCGGCTTCGTCTTCAACAGGACAAGCGGCGCACCGACCCGAACGGTCGAGCCAAGCCATACACAGCAAGACAACCGGGATCCGCCAAGAAGCGAATCCTGGATCTCACGAAGGAAAACCATATGAATATCCAGTCCCAGACATCGAGACCCGGACACGAGCTTGCAGTCACGAGAACATTCGACGCAGCCTCCAGCCACTTCGACGCCGAACCACTCTCGTTTTGGGCGTACCACGGTGAAACCGCCGTCGCTCGACTCGGTCTGCGGGCCGGAGAGTCTCTTCTCGATGTCGGCTGCGGCACCGGTGCGTCGTTGCTTCCCGGGGCCGCCACGGTGGGCCCAAGGGGTCGAGTCGTCGGCGTCGACGTTTCGGACGCCATGCTGGCTCGAGCGAGAGCCAAGCTGAAAGCCAGCGGCATCACGAACGTCGAGCTCGAGTGTCGCGACATGATGGCGGGCAGCGAGCCGGCTGCCCGCTACGACGCCGTCCTCTCGGTCTTCTCTCTCTTCTTCGTCGACGACATGCAGGCCTGCGCCCAGCGCCTGTGGAGCCAGGTAGGAGTCGACGGTCGCATGCTGGTCGTCGCATGGGCGGCCGACGCCTTCGAGCCGTGCTCGAGCCTCTTCACCGAGGAGATGAGGCGGCTGCGACCAGGCTGGCAGGAGCCACGTCGTCCGTGGCGACGTCTCGAGGAGCCAGAAACCTTGCACGGACTCTTGCGTGACGCCGGTGCGCGACGGGTCGAGGTATGCGTCGAAGACTCGACGCAGCCTCTCGGGAGTCCCGGCGACTGGTGGCAGATCGTCCTCGGCTCGGGCTACCGCAACGAAATCGCGGACCTCCTGCCCGAAGAGCTCGCGATCCTGGAGTCGGCGCTCTCGGAAAGGCTCAGCAAAGAGGCGATCACGGAGATGAACACCAGCGCGCTCTACGCGCTCGCTCGCTAGCGGCTACCGGGTCAGCCGGTCGAGCCAGAGAAGCTGAGCTCGGCGAGCGCGATCCCACTCTCACCCGCGACGGCGTAGAGCAAGAAAGTCCGATCACCCTCGACGTAGATCGCCGGGTCACGGAGCTGGTTGACGTGCCCGTAGGCGGTGCTGCGCACTGACGGTTCCAGCGGCGCGTCGGCCCCCTCCCATGGGAGCTCCGGCCTCAGGATCTCCACGGGTTCACTGTCTTTCCAGATCGTCCAATCGTCTGCGATGGGAATCGTGCTCAGGAGGATCCGCTCGGGCACGTGCCCCACCTGCGTCCAGAAGACGAACAAGGTTTCGTCTCTGACCAGCAGCGCGGCATGGCGCATGTCGCGATTGAAGAGCAGCGGTCCTTCTTCGAAGTCGGTGAAGCCGTCAGCCGAGCGATAGAACTGGCCGGGCATCGCCATTGCGTAGGTCATGCCGCCGTGCGCGAAGGCCCGCACGTAGCTGCGCCCGATGATCTGGGGCTGAGCCTCGAACCGGATGCCGTCGCCAGAGGTAGCGACTCGCGTCACCTGGAGACCCGGACCTTCGAGTCCGTGGAAGTACATGACGATGCGCTTTGCCTCGTCGTCGATGTGAACGTCCGGCGACGCGATGTGAGGCTTGGTCATCTCCTGCAGGACGTCGTGCGAGAGCCCCGCGGCTTCGAGACGCTCGCGAAAGGCAGCCGCCTGCTCCTCGGTGACTTCGGGCGGCTCGGTCGGGAAGTGGGACTCCTCGATGCGCAGGCTCCCCGGCACGTGGATCTGCCACGGTCCCAGCAGGTCGTCCGCGTAGGCGAGGCGGATGTAGCTGCCTTTGTGATCGGCGAAGTAGAGGTAGTACTGCCCGAGCGTGTCAGCAACCCACTCGGGAACACGAATCAGGGACGGCCCCTGGATGTTTCGACCGATACTGGGATCGAGGTCCGGAGTGATGATCGGACCGTCGCCGAGTCGAGCTGCGGAGATCTGCACACCAGCCACCTCATCGGGCTCATCGTTGCTGATCTCGTCTGTACCGGGTTCTCTCGATGCCGGCTCTGCCGAACAGCCCAACCAGATGGCAGCCACACCGAGCAGCAGGACAGCGCTCTGCTGTTTGAGGCGATTCAGGCACAACGGCAACATGACGCTGGATGATAGCGGGCCACCCGGGTGGACGACGGCTAACGGAACGGAACCAACGACGGCGTCATGATGCTGGGCACGCCGAGCAGTTGTCGCGATCCCCGTCGTCAACAGAGATTGGTTTCCACGACTTGTCGGAGCACGAGGTGCGATCGCTCGTCCTACAATGGAGGCCCGTCGCTCGTACAGCAATCGCCAGGCGGTGTCGCCATGTCGACAGCGCCTCAGCCATGGACCCTGCCATGCACACGACGCTCGCCCGCCAGTCCCTGTTCATCCCCGGTGTCTTTCTTCTTGCCGGGGTCGCCGTCGTCCTCGGCTGCGCTGCCAGCGCCGACGCACCTGCAGCGCTCGGCGAGATCGTCAGCGTCGCCCAGGGAGAGCTCGAGGGCCGAGAGCTGCCGTCGGGCGTCTTGAGTTTCAAGGGTATTCCCTACGCGACGCCGCCGGTCGGTGACCTGCGCTGGCGGGCGCCGCAACCGGTCGAAGCGTGGGAAGACACACGCCCGGCCGCCGTGTTTTCGCCGTCTTGCTGGCAACCCCTCTCGCCCGAAGGCGCCTTCTACGGTGAAGTGGAGGTCTTGCGCGACGAGGACTGCCTCTACCTGAACGTCTGGACAAGCGCGGACTCGGCCGACGCGGCTCACCCCGTCATGGTCTGGATCCACGGCGGCGGCCTGCAGACCGGTAGCGGCAGCACAGTCCTCTACGACGGCGAGAACTTCGCGAGCCGCGGCGTCGTCCTCGTGACCATCAACTATCGACTCGGGCCCATGGGTTTCCTTGCCCATCCGGAGCTCAGCGCCGAGAGCTCACCGGCTTCGTCGGGCAACTACGGCATCCTGGACCAGATTGCGGCGCTGCGCTGGATCAACGACAACATCGCAGCGTTTGGCGGTGATCCGAGCCGCATCACGATCTTCGGCGAGTCGGCAGGCTCCTGGAGCGTCAACTATCTGACGGCCTCACCGCTGGCTGCAGGACTCTTCCAGAGGGCGATCGGGCACAGCGGCGGAATCTTCTGGCCCATGCCAGAGCTCAGCGGCGACCAGTCGGCCGAATCCATCGGAACGAGTCTCGCCGAGAGCCACGGTGTCGACGGCCTCGCTGGCCTGCGCGCGCTGAGCGCCGAGCAGATCTACGAGCAGCCCACCCAGGACGGCGCCAACCTGCCTTTTGTTCCCAACGTGGACGGCTGGGTGTTTCCTACGGACCTTCACACCATCTTCGCGACCGGCCAGCAGAACGACGTCGACACCATCGTCGGCTTCAACGCGGACGAAGGGACCGCGCTGTTTGCCCCGCCGGGTCCCATGCCCGTCGCCGACTACCAGGCGTGGTTGCAAGCCGAGTACGGAGAGTTTGCCGATGAGTTCCTGGCGGCCTACCCGGCGACGAATGCAGACGAGGCGCGCGTCGCTCTCTACGAGAACATGGCCGACCGCTTCTTCGCGTGGCAGATGAGGACGTGGGCTCGTCTGCAGACGGAGCATGGATCCAAACCGGTATGGCAGTACTTCTTCACGCGGGTCCCACCGTGGGATCGAGCCGAGGAGTTCGGCTCGTACCACGCTGCTGAGATCCTCTACGCCTTCGACAACTTCGCAAAGTCCAAAGAGCTGCGAGAGGAGTGGGGCGACAGCGGCACCGGAGCCTTCAATCACGCCTGGGAAGAGGTCGATCACGAGCTGGCGCGAACGATGTCGAGCTACTGGATCAATTTTGCGACCACGGGTGACCCCAACGGCGAAGGTCTGCCGCAGTGGCCAGCCTACGACCCCTCGACGGATCAGCTCCTCGAGCTCGGTGACACCGTCGAAGTCAGGAGCGAAGTCTGGAAAGACAAGCTCGACGTCTTCGACCGCTACTACGAGTCGCTACGCAGCGCGGAATCCTGAGTTCGACCTACGAGCCGAGCATGGTCTCGCGCCGCTCTGCCCGACTGAAGGCGAGCGCGACGATGGCGGCAATGGCCAGGATCATCCCGATCCGATTCTGGGTCGCGATGGCAAACAGCTGCGCCGGATCGTTGAGCTCTGAAGCCAAGGGGTTCCAGAAGGGCGAGATGACGACCGGGTTGCCGCCGAAACCACTGATGAGACCATTGAAGCCAAGTAGCCCGGCCGAAGCCATGGCGCCCGCCACCTCGCTGCGAAAGAGCGTGGCAAACCCCATGGAAGCGGCGAGGTAGAACAGCACGGCCTGTAGGGCGCCATAGAGGCTGAGGAAAACCGGGAACGGCACGAACAGCACCCAGGTCACCACTGCCTGAAGGACCATTGCGGCGAGCAGGAGCGAAATGGCGGCGGCGAGCTTGACGAGCCACACCCGGTGAACGCCGCCGGGAACGGTGTATGCAATCTCGAGACTGCGCTGGTCGATCTCACCCGCAATGATCCGGCCCCCCAGAAACACTGCCAGCAGAGCCACCGGCAGCCCGATCAGGGTGTTCTGAGCCGCAACGGGCTCGAACGCCTCCCGGGTACCCAGGAGCAACAGAGCCGCCTGGACCATCAGCCAGATCAGTGGCACGAACACCAACAGCCAGTAGCGGCGACCGGCGAGGAGCTTGGCTGCCAGGCCGACGCTCGCGACGAACGACCCGAATCTGTGCAGCAGACCGCTCATGCCGGAGCTCCTCCGACCAGCCAGAGGTATCCGTCCTCGAGCGACGGCGCGACGAGCCCAGAGCGCGGGTCTGGCTGACTCGAAGCCAGGAGCCGAACGCGCTGGGCACCACCGGGCTCGGGAACCTGATCCGCGACGATGACACCGTCCTGCACGTTCGGTTCTTCGCCGGGCGCCGTCGTCAAGCTCCACACTTTCCCGTCCGCCACTTCCGCTAGGGCCTGTGGCTCACCATCGAAAACGAGGCGCCCCCGCGCCAGAACCAGGACCCGCTCGCAAGCCACGGCAACGTCTTCGACGACATGGGTCGAGAACATCACGATACGCTCCTTGGCGAGACGCGACAGCAGATTGCGAAAACGCACCCGCTCCCGAGGATCGAGCCCCACCGTCGGCTCGTCGACCACGATGATCGGTGGCAGGCGCAGCAGTGTCCGGGCCACTGCGACGCGCTGTCTCATGCCACCCGAGTAGCCGCCGATCATCTCGCCAGCACGCTCAGCGAGCCCCACTTCGCTGAGCAAGGACTCGATGCGTCCACTGCGCACGTCTGGCGGAATCTGGTAGAGCGCCGCAAAATACTGGAGATACTCTCGAGCACTGAGACCGGGCGGCATGCCGGCATCCTGAGGAAGGTAGCCCACGGTGCGAGCGAGATGCTTGCGGATGACCTCCAGCCTGACTCCGCCGAAGTGCACGGTACCGCGAGTGGACTCCAGAATGCCGGCCAGTTGACGCAGCAAGGTGGTCTTGCCGGCACCGTTCGGCCCGAGGACTCCCACCATGCCACGGTCCACGTCGAACGACGTCGCGGCGAGCGCAGTGACCTCGGTCGACGGCAGGTCGAGACCAAACAGTCGTCTCGAAAGCCGCCGCCAGAGACCGCGCGTCCGACGCCAGGCTCCGCGTCGCGGTCGCTCCGGCAGATCTCCGGCCGAAAGAGCGCGCGCCGTATGGCGTCCGAGCTGAACGATCACGAACACGACCGCAACGATCGAGAGAAAAAGCCAGCCCACTGACGGCTCGACGCCGCGCATGCGCGGCTCGAGCCACGTCAACCAGGCAAACGCTCCGAACGCCACCCACGGCAACAACGCACCGAGTCGACTCTCCAGACCGCTTTGCAGTCGGCC
>JANQPS010000525.1 GCA_028285365.1 Thermoanaerobaculia bacterium
AAATCACCGCAACCACGACGAGCACGAGCGCGGCCAGCGAGCCGGCGACCATCGTCAGGGGTGTGAGCCTGTGATGCCTACCGGGAGAGGGAGCCTGGCAGCGTTCGACCTTGCCGACGAAGCGGTAGCCGCGTCGCGGAACGGTCTGGAGGAAGAGCGGGTCAGAAGCATCGTCGCCGAGCGCGCGCCTGATCTGGCGCACGCAGTAGTTGAGCCCGCGGTCGAAATCGACGTGGGTCGACTCTCCCCAGATCTCGTGGATCAGCTCGTCTCGGGTGACCAGCTGACCGGCTCGCGAAACGAGGATCGTGAGCACCTTGAACGGCTGCGGCTGCAGTGCGAGATTGCGCCCCTCACGGGTCAGACGGGCCTGGTCGACCTGGAGCTCGAAGCCAGCAAAACGATAGCTCTCGTTCGTCGACTCGTCGGTCGTAGCCGACTCGCCGTGCGTCGGAGCGGCGAGGCTCATTGCCTTGAACATGGCCCTTGATACGTCGAAATGAACGTTTCGGACCAGAACTCACCAAAAACTCACCAAAACTCGCCAAAACTCACTACGGAGTCTCTGGTGTGAGGGGCCTCCAGGAGGCGACCTTTGGACCCGCGGACCGCTCAAGGTGCGCCCGAACCTCTGGAGGAAGTCCATATGACGGCTACCACGAACTCGCTCAACTCGCTGCGCTTCTTCTTTCTTCTCGTCTTCGGTTTGCCCGGTGCTGCAGTTGCAGAATCCAGTGACTCCTCGCTAGACGAGCTGCTCGAGATCCCGGCTATCAAGACTTTCATGGCCGGTGGGGTCGGCGAACTCCACGACGAGGCGCCCGAGCAGACCCTTCAGTTCGGGCAGCTCGTCGGCCTCTGGCGAGTCGAGGTCGAGATGCGGACCCAGAAAGGCGAGTGGGTGGCCAGTGCACCGGGGGTCTGGGCGTGGAAGTACAGTCTCGGCGGCTTTGCAGTCAGCGACCTCTTCTACCAGTCGGCTGACCAGCTTCCGTCCTACATGTCGACTCTCGGACGCGACTACCTGCTCAGCGCCAATCGGATCTTCGAGGCCGGTTCCGGGACATGGCGGGTAGCCTGGATGGCCAATGGCGCCGGCCAGGTCATGGGGGCTGACTACGGCACGTTTGCCGCCGAGATGACCGAGGGTGAGCTCGTCATGTCCTCGGAGGGTGGCGGCTTCGGCATGCAGCGCGTGGTCTTCTCGGACCTCTCTGAGTCCTCGTTTCGCTGGGAGAGCCAGTACTCGCAGGATGGTGGCAAGACGTGGAACGCGGTCATGCGGATGGTGGCGACGCGCTAGAATCTGGTGCTACCTGACCATGATGCCGTCATTTTTCATGGTAAAATGACGGAGTGGTTTCCAGCAAGTCTTTGTATCCGCGGATTCTCGAACCGCCTGCTGACTCCTTCTTTCTGATCGGTCCACGCGGCGTCGGTAAGAGCACCTGGGTGCGCTCGCACTTCGAAGGCGCTCGGCGCTTTGACTTGCTTGACGAGGCCTTATACCTGGACTTGTTGACCGATCCCGCACTTTTTGGCGAGGAGCTCCAAACCCTCGAGCCCGAGTCGTGGGTCGTCGTCGACGAAGTCCAGCGTCTCCCCGTCCTCCTGAACGAGGTTCACCGCAAGATCGAAGAGCGCGGTTTGCGCTTTGCGCTCCTGGGGTCGAGCGCACGCAAGCTCAAATCGCTCGGCACGAACTTGCTGGCTGGGAGAGCTATCCGGAAGAGGATGTTCCCGTTCGTTCCCCAGGAGCAGGGTGACGACTTCGACTTGAGCGACGCCCTACGCTACGGGTCGATTCCGGTCGTCGCGACTGCGGGGGACCCGGCGGCAACCCTCGAAGCCTACGTTCAGATGTACCTTCGTGAAGAGATCCGCGCAGAGGCTTTGGTGCGCAATCTCGCTGGCTTCTCGCGCTTCCTTCCGGCTGCAGGTCTGTTTCATGGCCAGACCATCAACGTGTCTTCGCTGGCACGCGACGCCGGCACAGCCCGTAGCACGGTCGACGGCTACCTCGAGATCCTCGAAGACACTCTCCTCGCCACGCGCCTACCCGGTTTCGAAGCGAAGCTGAGGACTCGGGAGCGCAAGCTGCCGAAGCTCTACTGGATCGATCCCGGTCTTGCCAGGCAAGTCCAGAGGAAGCGCGGCGTGGTGTCAGTCGAAGAAAAGGGGCCCCTTCTAGAAGGTTTTGTTCTCGGTTTGCTGCGTGCCTACAACGAGACGAGTGATCTCTATGACGAAGTTTCGTACTGGGCGCCCTCTCAGGCCAAGAAACTGGAAGTGGATTTCTTGATCGAACGTCAGTTGGAGTTCATCGCGATCGAGGTCAAGTCGGCTCCGCGTTACAACAGCGCGATGCTGAGAGGGCTGCGGGCGATCCAAGACCTGCCCAAGCTCAGGAGGAGCATCCTGCTCTACGGGGGGCAGCGCTCTTTCGAGACCAGCGACGGAATCGAGATCTGGTCGGTGGAACGATTTGCCGAGGCCTTGGCCTCGAACTGTCTGTGGAGATGACGGCGAGTGGCACGAGTCAACAGGGACCGCCGGAGCCCTGGAGTGGTCGTGCTCTGATCGTCGTTCATCTGGCGCGAAACGCCAGCAGAGTGACGTCGTCGGCAAGCTCCGCCGTCGACCAGTCTGCAATCTCGCGACGCAAGGCCGAGACGATGCCGTCGGGGTCGGTCGCCT
>JANQPS010000559.1 GCA_028285365.1 Thermoanaerobaculia bacterium
TCGTATGCGGCGCGTCGAGCTGCGCGCGCCGAGCTGGCAGAGCTGGTTCGCAGCGAGACGGAGACGGGGACGGTGGAGAGCTTCATGGTGGGCCCGCTACCGGCGACTCCCTTCGATCGCGACGTTGTCGTCGAGCTCGACGACAGCTATCGCTTCGGGACCTTCATGTGGTTGAAGGCTCCGGGTCAACGTCTCGTCCTCGACCGCCGAGTCCTCCCCAAACGCCCCGAGTCTGTCGATGAGGCGACCAGTGCGAGCCACGGAAACTTCATCGAGCAGGCGTTGACTGACCCCAGCATCGCCGGTTTCGTCAACTGGATGCGCTTTCCGTACGTCGAAATCGACAGACGAGACGATGGCAGCGAGGTCTATCTGATCGACGCCAGATATCTGCGCCGCCGACCTACCGGTCCGGCTGACTTCGGCGGCACGCGGGTGATCGTCGACGACTGATTCGATCCACAGATCACTACGCCTGGCTGTCTCCGACGACCTTTGGCGCACTCTGGCGCCAGCTGGATGGAGTGAAGACCCAGGGAGAGTACGATATCCACCCTCACCGTTTGGTCTTGGACGCAGCTCGCGAAAGTGAGCCAGGGAGATCGCCATGAAACCAGTGTGTCTCGTCATCGGAGCTGGTGCCGGCATCGGCGGCAACGTCGGACGACGTTTCGCGAAAGAAGGTTTCCACGCCGTACTCTGTCGACGCTCGGACGAGGAGGGACTCCAACGCCTCGTTGCAGCGATCGAAGACGATGGCGGAACGGCCAGTGGCTTTCTCATGAACGCCATCAAGCCCGACGCCATCGAGGAGCGCGTCGCCCAGGTCGAAAGAGACGTGGGCCCGATCGAGGTGGCTGTCTTCAACCTCGGCGCCCAGATTGGCAACCGAACCCTCGCAGAGACGAGCTACAAACAGTTCGAGATGGGTTGGCAGCTCGCCACCTTTGCGCTCTTCCGCCTCGCATCGGCAGTCCTGCCGCACATGGTAGATCGCGGTCAGGGAACGCTGCTGGTGACCTCCGCCACCGCAGCGGTGCGCGGCAACGCCGGGCAACACTCCCATGCCGCGGCGATGGGAGGACGGCGAATGCTCTGCCAGACATTAAACGCCGAGTTTGCTCCCAAAGGAATCCACGTAGCCCACATCCTCATCGACGGCGCGGTCGACGCCCCCGATACGCTGGGCAAGATGCTGGGCGCCGAGAGGTTTCAGAAGTTGCGTGAGACCCGCGGCGGCGAAAGCGACGGCCTCATGCTCCCTGAACGCATGGCCGACACCTACTTCCACGTCTCTCAGCAACACCGCTCCGCCTGGACACACGAGCTCGACTTGAGGTCCTTCTCGGATCTCGCCTGGTGGAATCACTAGGCTGGCTGTTCTGGCACGTCGTACCGGATGTCCACAGGATCCGACTCCATTGGTCTCGCACCAAGCCTGAAGGCGTGACAGCTCTCTCACGTCGATTTCATCCTGCGCGATAGCGAAGGCATGCCCTGAGTCTGTCGAAGGGACCTCGAACGACCTGTCACGGTCAACCAGCTCGCGACCGTCGCCGTAGACACCGAACGGCGTCACCAAGTAGCGCGACGGCCCAGCCGCTAGGCGACGTCACCCGGCGCACAGAGCCTCGTCGACCAGACGAGTCACAGCTGCCTGACCGTAAGACGAACGAGGCCGAGCGGGTCCCAGTCCCGCCCGGCCTCCTGACTCGAAAATTGTCTTGATCCGGCATGCTCCAGCTTCGAGGCAGCCCTCGGGACCGCCCACGAGTGAGCGGCCCCTAGCCCCACTCAGGGCAAGAAGTGCGAGACGCTGTGACGCAGCTGGTACAGCCCGCCGGTATCGAACGGCTCTACGAGCGCCGCGTCTTCCAGCGGCAGCGCTCGATCGAGCGGCAGGGCCCCGACGACGAAGTCAAGCCAGTCGTCACCCGAAGTGTCGTCCTCTTCGATCAGTCTGATCGTGACGTCGCCGTAGAAGTAGATCGGCCAACCGGTGACGTTCGCGATCGAGTGGTCTTCACCAGCATCCCAGTCGTCGTCGATCATGTGATTGTGCTGAGTCTGTTGACCGTCCACGCGAAGGTAGGCCAACAGGACCTCGTCGTCGCTGCTGGTGTCGTCGTTCTCTACCAGGCACTGCACTGTGAGCCCCAAGGGGCCCGGATAGAGGATGTTCAGGTTGGTCGTCCAACCGATGAGGAAAGCCGTCTCAGTGAGCGGCACGTAAGGACCAGGATGGTTGCGCTCGACCGTCAGATAGAACTTGCGCTCCGCGGTCTCTGCCAGCGCCAGGTCGTGAACCATCACACCACCTTCGCCCGGGGTACCGGCCGCGTTGGCGTCGACGACCGTAACCCCGTCGTCCTCGAGCAAGCTCAGCGTGTACAGACTCGAGTTCTGGCTGTCGAGCCCGTGCAGAGTGAACTGGAGCTCCTGCGGATCGACGCCGGCAGGCAGCCCATCGGTTTCCAGATCGAACCAGGCCTCCGGACTTGCGGCCTGACCACCCTGAGGTAGCTGATGTAGCAGCATCTCTTCACCTGGGCGAAGCGCGCAGGACTGCGCCTTCGAACCGCAGTCGTGGCGGAGAACAACGAGTGCATAGTCGCCTGTGTAGGTGCGGTAGTCGTGCTTGATGCGAATGTAGAACGGGGCTTCGAGCACCTTGAACTTCTTGCCGACGATCTCCAAACGACCGATGTCGATCGTGTTCGTCTCGTTCTCGTACTGCGGAACCGGTGTCGAGAGATCACTTTCGGCGTAGAGCGAAAGGTCGAACTGGTCACTGTACGAATCGAGTCCGACGACGGCAATCGTGTAGGTCCCATCCTCATCGATCCGCCACCACTGCATGTTGCCCGGGTTGATGATGTGGCCATGCTCGATAGCCGGCTGGCCGGGGCTCGGGGTGACCGTCTTCGCGTCGACCGGACGACACTGAGGCGCCCAGATGTTCGCGTCGACGTTCACTCCGAAGTGATCACTCAGCGGCTCCAGGCCACCTACACCCATCCCCTTGGGCTCGTAGTCGGCAGCTGAGTCGGACCAGTAGAGGTTGTACGCCAGGGTCATGTGCTGAAAGCACAGTTCCCTCGGGCCGGGCAGGGTCTGCTTGGGTGTCCGGGGGGCGTGACGAGCCACGTAGTCCAGGCGGGCTCCACTGGTCCCGTAGTGGATGAGATTGGTCAGGCCCGGATCGGCACCTGTCGGTGAGGTCTCGAACTGCCACGGGTCGATGAAGTAGCCCTGGAAGTAGTCGTTGCTCGACGTGAAGTGATAGTCGAACTCGTAGCGACTCGGAGTGGGCCAGTAGTGGCCGGGGTTCGGGTTGTTCAGGTTGCCGTCGACATTGAGGTCTCCCATCAAGAAGACGTCCTGACGCTCGGCTTCGGGCGGAAGGTGGTTGTTGATGAAGTAGCCGGACAGCCCCAGCTGGGCGCGACGGGTGGCGAAGTGATCACCTTCGTCCGCCTCGTCGTCGTCGGCCGGATAGCTCGCCTGGGTGTGCGTGAACAGCGAGTTGTAGATGCGACCGCTGTTCGGATTCTTGACCCGCAGCAGCGCAAGTCCCTTGTCGGCGTCGCAATCTGCGACGTCCCAAGGCCACGCGGTGTCGTCGCACTCGTGATAGGTCCAGAACACCAGATCGTTGCAGCCGCTGCCAATGCAGTCACCACCGCAGCTCGTGCCGTCACAGCCGGGATCGACCGGCGCTTCGAACGGCCACTTGCTGTAGAACGCCAGTCCACTCTGCTCCGCAAACACCGTGTCGCCGTCGATCTCCTGGATGTAGTGATCGTACGGGCCGTTGTCCGCGAGCTGCTCGGTGAACTCCTCTCCCGCCTCGTCGTCGAACACTTCACTCAACATGATGAAGTCATAGCCAGTCTGCTTGATCCGCTCCGACATCTTCTTGGCCGCGACCCGCTCGTCGCCCGGATCTTTGTTGAAGACCGTGCTCGGCAGATACTGAGTGTTGAAAGCGCCGAAGCGTACGGACTCGCCAGTGTCGGCCACTGCCAGTAGCGGAAATCTGAGCCATTCGACCCATCGAGGCTCTTTCACGCTGACCACACCCTCGATCGACTCGCAGGTGTTCGTGTCGAGAATCGCCTCGACCTTGACGCTGAGATCGCCGGCGCAGCCCGCCCACTCGGCTTCGAGGAACGCCCCGCGCTCCGTCAGAGTGAGCGAGCTCTCGCCCACCTCACACCCGCGACCAAGGACGGCATCATCATCGCGCAACGTGATGACGTCGCTCGTGCGGTCCTCGCGAATCACCGGGCCCGTGCTCACGACGTAGCGCGCGCTCGGGCAGATGGCTTCGACTTCCCGCGGATGTAACTCTCGTGAGCGCGTCTCTGGAGAGAGCAATTCCCTTGAGAGAGAGATGTCGACGTCTTGTTTCGCGTCTTGGCTTCGCTCCTCTGCGACCGCGACGGCCACCACTCCAAAGCTCACGATCGCCGCTAGGCCGAACGTACGTGCCCTGCTGCGCACCGTCCGACCGCTCGCCGCCCCCAGATGAACACTTCTGTCGTTTCCTTCGATCCCTGTCCGGTTTTTCACGTTTGCCCCCTTCGCTACCATCGTCAAAGCCGTCGATATTCGTGTTTCAGCTACACCTCGAGCGGGTCGCCGTTGGCGACTCATCGAGTGAGCGATCTCTTCGTCTCTGGCCCGCTCGTGCCCGCGTCGACGTCAGAGCTCCGAGTCCTCGCCCTGAGGCGGACGGGAGCTGCGCGACGCTTTTCGAGAGGTGAAGGCCTCGGACTTCGACCGACGGCTTCGCTGCCTCTCAGTCAAACAAACGCCGCGCTCCCCGCGAAGCGCACAGCCTCCGTTCGCTCTTCAGCTGCCGAGGGAGGTCAGCCGCCGGTCGCGGCCAGGGCGCGCTCGAAGCGCTCGAGGAGCTGCTGACGCTCCTCGTCCCAGGAGTCCTGCTCCCGTCGAGCGAGTCTGCCGAAGCGAACGGCCTCGGCAAGGTCGCCGCGGGCCTCTGCTACGAGCGCCGACACGATCAAGACGTCGGCATCCTGATCACCGTAAAACGCCCTGGCGCGCTCGAGCAGCTCAGCGGCCTCGTCTACCCGCCCAACCTGCACCGCCAGGTACGCCCTGTTGAAGGCCGCCATGCTTCTGGTCGCCTCCGAATCGATCTCGGCCGAAAGCTCGTGGGCACGGGCCAGCTGGGCATAGGCCCGTTCCAGATCTCCAAGCTGATGCCAGTACACCGAGTAGTTGCCCAGCGTATGGACCAACTGCTGCCGCGCACCGGTCGCCTCGTAGAGCTCGAGTGCACGCTCGAACTGTGGCGGAGCTTTCTCACGATCTGCACCCTTCTGGTAGAGGATGCCCAGGCTGTTGCGAGTCATGGCCTCCAGATACAAGAAGCCTTCCCGTTCTTCGATCTCGAGCGCCTCGAGGAACAGCTTTTCGGCTAGCTCCCCGCTACCGCGCTCTTCCTCGAGGACTCCGAGCACGTGCAAGGCGTGGGCCTCACCCTGGAGATCGGCAAGCTCGCGGCGAAGATCGAGGGCCTCGCGCAGCCAGCTCTCGGCGGTTTCGAGATCGGCCAGTTCCCGAGCCACGTCACCCAGGCGCGCCATCGCGGTGGCTTCGCGCTCTCGGTCTCCGATTCGACGGCTCAACTCCAACGCCTGCTCTGCAAGTCCTCGCGCAGTGTCGTACTCACCTCGCTGAAACGCCACGCCAGCAAGAACTGCGAGAGCTTCGAGCTCGAGCGGAGCATCTTCGATCTCGCGAGCCGTCTCCAGAACCTGCTGTGCCGAGTCGCCAGCCAGGGCAAAGTCGGAAAGCTCGAGGTACGTATTGGCGAGGTGGGCCCGCGCCAGTTCCAACTCGGAGTCGAGGTCCAAGGTGACCTCGAAGTAGTGCAGAGCGTCGCTGGCGCCGTCTGTCCGCGCCTCGTGAATCCCGGTCGCGAGGAGTCGATTGACGAACGGATCGGACGAGTAGCGATCGTAGAGATCTGCAAACTGGGCCTCTGGACGCAGCCTGCGCACGGTCTCGGCTCCCAGCATGCGCACGATCTCGACGGGATCGCTGCCCGCGATCTGCCACTGACGACTCGAGCCGTTGCGATTGAGCGAGGTGACTTCGAGCCGCAGGTCCGAACCGTCGGCGAGCAGCACCGAGCGCTGCACCACGTCGGCTCCTACGGCGTTCGCAAGCCTCTCCAAGTCGGGTCCCAAGAGCCCTTCGAGATCGTCGGAGGTCCTACCATCCAGGATCTGATCGACGGACTCCGCCGGCACGGCTTCGATGCCTTCGGTGTCGTCGAGGATCCGCAGGGTCATGGCCCAGAGGCCGCGCTCGACCCAGCCCAGCTCGCCGTTGCCGGTCGCGTTGCTGAAAGGCAGCAGGAGAATCCGCCCGCTTTGTCCCTGAGCCAGCAGAAGACTCTCCGAGGAGCGGTTCGCGACGATCCATCCGAGCGCCAGTGACAGGCCCAAGACGACCGTGGCAGCCGCAGCTCTGACGAGGAGTCGCCGTCGGCGAAGCGGACGCTCACGATACGCCCGAAGCTCTTTGAGGACGTCGCCTGCACCGGGTCGCTCCGAGGGAGTCAGGGCCAGCAGGCGGCTACACAGCGAGGCCAGGTGCTTCGGAATCCCTTCCGCTGGACGGGCTTCACCCTCGGCGACTCGAGACAGCAGCTCGGCTGGACGCGACAGGTCGTACGGACTCTCGCCGGTCCAGAGCTCCTGGAGAACGACTCCCAGAGAGTAGATGTCGCTCTTGACCGTCAGCGACTCACCACGCGCCTGCTCCGGGCTCATGTAGCGGATGGTTCCGGAAACACTGCCCGCCGCGGTGAAGGTCGCACCAGGATGACCAGCCGGCCGACGAATCGAGCGCCTCCGTTCCTCCTCGTCGACCGGTCGCGTTGCTGCGAGGCTGTCGATCGCCTCCATCGGCGGCTCGGTAACCGCTTCGGCAGCACTCGTGCGCGCCAGACCAAAGTCGAGGACCTTGACCTCGAGATCGTCCGTGGTTGCGGAGTCGGCCTCGCCCCTCGCCTCGAGGATCATCACGTTTTCGGGCTTGAGATCCCTGTGAACGATGCCTTTGTCATGTGCGGCGGCCAGAGCCACGGTGATCTTCGATGCGATCTCCCACCGGCGCTCGTCGTCGAGTTCCACGGTGCTTCTTCCCGCCATGACCGCGCGCAGGGTGTCGCCGGCAAGGAGCTCGAGGATCAGGCAGTCACCGTGGATCGACTCGACCAGATCGTAGACCCGACAGATGCCGGGATGATCGAGTCGCGACAGGAGGCGGGCCTCGCGCAGGAACCGTCCCCTGGCTTCGGGGCTGAGTCGACGCTCCGGGAGAATCGTCTTGATGGCGACCGGACGCTGCAAGCGCTCATCGAATCCACGGTAGACAGCTCCCATCCCCCCGTGGCCGATGAGCTCGTCGACCCGAATGTGTCCGAGCGTGCGACCTACCAGGCTCGCTGCGCGGTTGGGCGGCATCGCCACCTCGGTGGGGGCTTCACCCCCCACCGCAGCCTCGACCGCTTCGAGCTGGGACTCCCCG
>JANQPS010000638.1 GCA_028285365.1 Thermoanaerobaculia bacterium
GCCAATCCGTCAGCCTGGACCAGCACGCTCGCAGTCGTGCCGCCAAAGTGCTCGATCTCGAAACGGCCGCGAGCGTCCGTACGGACGGGGTCGAGTGCGGTCTGGCCGAAAAGCTGTACCCGAGCCTCGGCGACCGGACGATCACCGTCTTCGCCGTCCACGACCCAGCCGAAGACCGGCCTCGGTCGCAGCATCTCGAGCAGCACGCTGTCGAGCCGCTCCCCCGCCGACGGCGAGCGCAACTCGTAGTCGAGGTCCGAGTAGCCGGGCAGTCTCGCCTCGAGCACGTACTCCGTCTCGGGTACCAGATCGAGCACTCGAAACGTCCCGTCCGCTCGCGTGCGCGCAAAACTCACGGCCAGCTCCTCGGAAGCGGTCTCGTCAGAGCCCTCCGAAACCGGGCGCTCCGGAACTGGGCGCTCCGACACGAACCTCAGCTCCACGCCGCCAAGCGGTCCTCCGCCAGGATCGGCAACGCGCCCCGTCATGGCCGAAGAAGGGCGTAGCGCTATGGTGACGCGCCGCCGACCAGACGACTGGACGAGTTCCGCGAGGTTCTCGCTCGTCAGACTCGCCCAGCGATAGCCGTAGGCACCAAC
This sequence comes from Thermoanaerobaculia bacterium, assembly GCA_028285365.1. Taxonomy (GTDB): domain Bacteria; phylum Acidobacteriota; class Thermoanaerobaculia; order Multivoradales; family Multivoraceae; genus JANQPS01. The sequence continues at coordinate 600 of JANQPS010000638.1, forward strand.
GAGCACCGACGAAATCGGGGGCACGCCGATATCGAGTCGGCCATTCGCATCGGTCCGAAACGTGGACTGTGCCATGACCACAAGAGAGCCAGGTACCGCCTTGCCTGTCTCCTGGTCCACGACGGCAAGACGCAGCCGTGCCGGCGCCTCGAGGGTCAGGGCCTCGACGTCGCTACGCGCGTTCTGCCAGCGATCGCCATCGATTCGCAGTGCCGTCTCGGCGCCGCTCGATGGGCGCACCCGAATACGGGCGTCTCGGCGGGCACTCACTTCGACGACGCCCAACCCGTTGGCCCGTCCCGCAGGTCGGCCATCGACCTCGAAAACTGCGTCGGGCAGCGCCCGCCCTGCTGCATCCAGAGCCCGCAGACGCAGGCGCGCCACTTCCGGCCAGGGCAGCTGCTGCACTTCGCCTGTCGACCGCGGGCCCACGCCGACTCGAGCACGTCCCCAGTCGTTGTCCGCCACGAAGGTCAAGGTCTCGTCGACGGATCTGAGAAACCGCAAGCCACCGTTGTTGTCGGTCCAACCCGAGACGGCCAGCCGGCGCCAGCCGGTCTCGCGCATCCAGCGCCGACGTTCCGGGTTCTCGAGCGTGGATTCGAGCCGAACCCAGCTACCAACCGCCGGGCCACCTTCCGGGTCGACGAAACGGAGCTCCTCGGAGCGTCCCGCTCGGATCAGCTTGGCCGGGGGGAGGTCCTGCTCGGCGGGAGCCGGAAGAATGGTCCGTTCGAGCGGAACGTAACCAGGAGCCAGGACTCTCAATCTCCAGGGGCCAGCTCCCGGTGTCGCGAGCTCGAAGAAGCCATCTCGCCGGACCGTCGCCACATGCACTGGCGATGGTTCGTGAGAACCGGAGAGACGGCGCAAGACTCTCGCATGGGGGCTCTCGAGCGGGCGCAATTCGGCTCGGGCTTCCTGCGGTATCTCTCCGAGCGCGACTTCCAGGCGTCCAGTGACCGCAATCGCAGACTCCACGCCTCGATCCGCCTGGCGATCTCGCTGTGCACCAACCCGCTCGGCGAACGAGACGAGTGTCATCAGTGACGCCACTGCGACCAGCAAGGCGTAGGTCCGCCAGGCTGAGGTTGAACCTGGACTGAGCGACCGGGTCGGCTGTCTGGCTGCAAGAGGCCGTGATGAACGCATCGGCGGGAGTCACCGGGACTCGTGAAGACTCAGCGAACTCTACCCGGTACCAAGGAACTGACTCTCTGGAAGAGCAAAGGGTTCCCTCCGCCGGAGATCGTCATCAGCCGAGCCGGTTCACCGCGACAACAAGCCACCGTCGAGCAGATAGCGAATGTGGGGACCAAACAGATGCGGCTCGAGCAGGAAAGAGTCGTGTCCTTTGTCCGAGTGGACGGTGATATGGGTGTGCTCTACACCGACGGACTTGAGGACTGAAGCAATCTCGCGCTGCTCCTCCGGGTAGTAGCAGACGTCGGTGTTGATCGAAAAGATCAGGTACTTCTGGTGAGCACAGCCCGAGAACAGGGCTTCGTAGTCATCGACGCCGGCGTCCGCGAGGGGATCGAAGCGATTCCAGGCATCGAGGATGCGCAAGTACGAGTTCGCATCGAAGCGCGCCGCAAACTTGCGCCCCTGATGCATCATGTAGGACTCGAGCGGATGACTGACCCCGTACCAGGCCTCGCCGACATCCTGAGCCACCACTTGACGTCGAGACCGCTCTGCCATGGCGCGAAGCGAGACGAACGACTTGTGACTGATCATGCGCGCCAGAACCAGACCGTCATATGGACCGGGTGGCTCGTAGCGACCTCCTCGGTAGGCTCTGTCGCTCTCGATGGCGCGAATCTGCTCGAAGTTGTGAATGCGGTGCAGGGGCGTTGCCCGCAGCCCCGTCCCGATCAGAATCACACGATCTACGCGCTCCGGGAAGAGCGTCGAGAAGTTGATGCACGCCATGCCACCGGTCGACGGACCTACGACCGCGTGCAGGCGCTCGATGCCCAGATGATCGAGCAAGTGAACCTGAGAGCGGACGCAGTCGGCAAACGTGATCGGAGGAAACTCGGCACCGTATCGAGTGCCATCGGGCCGCAGCGACGTGGGCCCCGTCGATCCGAAACAGCCGCCCACGTAGTTGGCGCAGATCACGAACATACGGTTCGTGTCGAACGCCTTACCGGGACCGATGAAGTCGTCCCACCAGCCCGCCTGCATTTCCTCAGTCCAGCGCTCGCCGAGCCCTTCGATCCCGGCGTTGTGGCCTGCAGCATGCTGCGAGCCGGTCAGCGCGTGAAAAACCAGAACCGCGTTGTCGCGCGCCTCGTTGAGCTGCCCCCACGTCTCATAGGCAAGCGTGACGTCGGCAAGTCGGTCGCCAGACGAGAGCTCGAATCCACCCGGCAAAGCAAACTGGAAGAATTGCGTGAACGTCTGGTCCGAACGCTCTGACTCACCATCCATGGTCACAGACACCTCACGAACCCTAATCCCGAGTCAGCATCAGTACATGCTCAAGCTGTCGTGGTCGACCCAGTTGGTAGGCCAGTATGAGATTGATGCCAGCCAGTGGTCCACCTCTGTCCATCGAAGCCCTGGTGAAACCACGATGCGATGTCAGTCCAGCTTCGATCCAGTTTCGACAGCAGCTTCGCTCTCAGCTCTTGTTGGCAGCTTTGATGACAGAGGGTCGGACGTCAGAGGTCGGACGACAGAGAGTCGGACGACCGGGCCACACTCCAGCATGACGCCGAAACATAGCATCGGACGAGCCACCACGACTCCGCACCGCTACCAGGGCCGCCTCGACGCGGTCAAGGTTCTGATCGCCTTTTACTCGAGCTTGCTGTGGCCGAGCTTGCTGTGCCTGGGTACCAACTCGGCATTCGGCTCGCAGAGCGGGGCCCAGGTCGAGCAGCTGGTCCGCGAAGGCGACCTGGCTTTTGCCAATCGAGCCACCCTCGCTCGGCCCTCGCTCGACGGCGAGGCTCTCGAGCGCGCCATCGACTCGTACTCCCGCGCCGTCGAGCAGGCCCCATCACTGCTGACCCCTCGAAGGCGGCTCCTCCAGGCCCTCTTTTACGAGACTGAGTACCTCCTGACCGACGAAGGCGATGTGGAGCGCCGTCGCGCCAGCGCGGAGCGAGCCTGCGATCTCTGGAACGAGACGGAATCACTCCTGGCCGCGCGCCTGGAACTCGAGAGTCTGACGCGTGCCGACCCCGAGACGGTCGCAGCCAGGATCCGCGAGACCTTCGCTACGACCGAGGCCCAGCGACTCGACCAACCCTCAGCCGCCGAGATCGGCAGACTGACCTTCTGGGGAGCCGTCACCTGGGGACGCTGGGCCGAGACCTTCGGCCGCATGGCGGCCGTGCGACGCGGAGTTGCCAAGCGAGTCCGCAACCTCGGTCAGATCGCCGAGCTCCTCGAACCCACGTATGAAGAAGCGGGCCCGAGCAGGCTCCTCGGACGACTTCACCAGGTCACTCCCAGAGTCCCGCTCATCACTGGCTGGATCCGTAGAGACAAAGGCATCGAGCTCCTTCGCAGGGCCCATCAGCGAGCCCCTGAGGACCCGTTGAATCGCGTGTTCCTCGCTGAGGCACTCTTCGCCGAGGATCGCAACGATCCGGCAATCCGAGCACTTCTCATTGGACTCTCGGAGCGGCCTCCACGGCCACAGCGCCTCGTCGAGGACGAAGCGGCTCGGTTGCGGGCTGGCAAGCTCCTCGTTGCGATCGAGGGAGAGAACTAGCGGCAGCTCTCCGAAGGACCAGTCAGCGGCGCTGTAGCCGCTCGACGAGCTGGTCGATGTAGGCAGTCTGCAGCGCATCACCCTCGACCTTTACAGTCTTGAGACGACCCGAGTGGGCCAGCAGGGCGACTCCTGAAAGGTGAGCCAGGCAAGCCACGGCTTCTTGCCAGAGCTCGTTCTGAGAGAAAGAGCCGAGGGGCGCCAGCGTGTCGGTGACCCGACCGAGGATCTGCTCGAGTAGCTGGTTGAGCTCTCGATTGAGCGACGACGTCAGTCCGCGCGGCTGCACTCCCCCGAAGAGGTAGTACGACAGCTCGAACTCCCGAGGCCGCGACCTGTAGTAGTCGAACAGGCTCGTCAGTGCACGACGCGCCATCTCCTCAGAGGACCCACCCGACTCGGTGGCGGTTCGGAGAAGAGTGTCCAGCTCCTGCAGGACGCCTTTGAGGATCGACGCGTAGATCTCCTCCTTGCCTTCGAAGTAGAAGTAGATGGCCGCGGGGGTGTAGCCGCACGCATCGGCAATTCGGCGCATCGTCGCCCGTTCCAGACCCTCTTCAGCAAAAACGGCACGGGCCCCGGCCAGGATGTGCTCTCGCCGTTGTTCCGAGAGAGCGGCCTTGCGCTGAGAGCGGGCCTCCTCTCCGCGCGGACTCTTGCCCGGGCGCTGCGTGCTCCGACGAGTCGTCTGCTTCTTGCGTTTTCCTCTGGCGGCCATTCTGTCTCCAGCGCGTCTGATCACGACCCAGAAAGTCACCCCCCACCGTCTAGCACGCAGACAACCGCAGGTCAACGCTTGACCAATATTTCTAACTAAGTTAAAAAATACGAACTGCGAACGAACAACGGAGACCGTAAATGTCCAAGGTCGAGTTCGAGAAGCGCGATCGCATCGCCTACGTCACGATCAATCGCCCCGAAGCCAAGAACGCCATCGACAAAGACGTCCACCTCGGCCTGTGCGAGGCGTGGGAAGAGATCTCGCGAGACGACAGCGTCGACGTCGCGATCCTGACCGGAAGCGGCGACGCCTTCTGCGCCGGAATGGATCTCAAGACCCACGTTCCCGAGTTCGTGGGAGCTGGTCCACGCAAGCTCCTGGACTGGGCGGAGCTCGGGCTCGGCGGCCTGCCTCGTGGCTACCATCACCTCGCCAAACCGGTCATCGCTGCAGTCAACGGCTGGGCTCTGGCCGGCGGTTTCGAGCTGGCCTTGTCCGCCGACATCCGAATTGCGTCGGAACGCGCCCAGTTCGGTTCATTCGAAGCACGCCGCGGCTTTCACCACGCCGACGGCGGAGTCGCACGGCTGGTGAACTTCTGCGGTGTCGGAGTGGCACTCGACATGTTGCTGACGGCCGATCCGATCGATGCGCATCGAGCGCTGGCCATCAACCTCGTGTCGAGAGTGGTCCCACACGACGACCTGATGAGCACCGCTGAACGTGTCGCAGCATCCATCCTTCGCAACGACCAGGAAGCCGTCCGCTCCGCCAAGGCCACGGTTCTCGACATGGTCGGCCGCAGCCTCGACGACCAGCTCTATCGCGAATGTATCGCCGGGTACACGCTCATGGCGGACAACCCGAGGGTGACGCCGAGGCTCGAGTCGTTCTACGAGAAGACCGATCGCGGACGCGTCGGAGACAACAAAACTCCGCTCTAGGAGTCTCTGATCTTCCATCCGCTCGCTCGACGCCTTGACTCGTCTGGTCACGCGTCTTCCTCAGACTCGAGAAGGCATCGTCTTCGCCAAGCACATCCAGAGTCCCTTTCCACCCAAACACGACAGGATCCACCATGACGACCGAACCCATCATCTACGAAGCCCGGAACGCCATCGCCACCATCACCCTCAATCGACCCGACAAGGCCAACACACTCCGCTACGAGCTCATCCAGCAGCTTGGCCAAGCCCTCGAGAGAGCCAATCGCGACGACGCCGTCAAGGTGATCGTCCTCCAGGGAGCAGGTGACAACTTCTGTGGCGGCTTCGACTTCTCGAACGGTCTCGAGCACTACGGCAACATCACCGAGACTGGCTATGACCCGGGCCGCGACGTGCACAGCGTCACCAACGTCTACACGAGTTACCTGTCTACCTTCATGGGCCTCTGGCGCGGCGGCAAACCCAGCATCGCCAAGGTCCACGGCTACTGCGTGGGAGGAGGCTCGGAGATGGCTCTCTGTGCCGATCTCGTCGTGGCGTCCGACTGTGCGCGCCTTGGCACCCCGTACGCCCGGGTCTGGGGTTGTCACCTGAGCGGCATGTGGGTCTACAGGCTGGGTCTAGCGAAAGCCAAGTACTACGCATTGACCGGCGAGTGGATCAGCGGCAAAGAGGCGGCCCGAATCGAACTGATCAATACGTCCGTACCGCTGGAAGACCTCGACGGCGAGGTCGACTCACTCACCGCCAAGCTCGCCAGCATCCCTCTCACCCAGCTCGTCTCGATGAAGCTCATCGTGAATCAGGCCTACGACAACATGGGATTGCAGAGCACTCAGACACTCGGACCCATCCTCGACGGCATCATGCGCAACACCCCCGAGGGGCGGGACTTCGTCCGCGTGGCCGAAAGCGAAGGCGTCCGCGAAGTCATCGAGCGTCGCGACGGCCTTCCGTTCGGGGACTACAGCCAGGCACCAGCCGATCAGCAGCCGAGGAAGCGCAGCCAGCTGTAGTCGGTAGTCGCCGGTGATCTGGGCAGCCCCGAGCGAAGATCTCGATCAGCTGCGACGCCTCTGCCGGCATGGCCACGCCGAGCGACCGGGAGCCGGCCCGCGACCAGACCACACCACTCGACTGCTGCGCCAGACCGCCGAGAGTCTGCGTCGAGACGTCCGACAGCGCTGTCTTCTCCACCCGCTCGGCAAGAACCCACCTCGTTGGTGTTCGGTCTTCGCTCACTGGTGGTGCTTCATGCCTCTCGAGGGAGGAAGCCTCCCGGCTTTCGTCACGACACCCAACGACGCCTACTCGAGAACCATCTACTCGAAGACTTGCGACCAAGCGCTCGTCGCTCCGTGATCAAACCCGTCGTGAGAGATGCAGCGTGACAACTCCGCCGCCCCGATGTCCACCAGCCCGGGCTGCACCGGTCTCGGACAGCCGTCGAACGAGCGGAAGGCATCCGGTCGCCGATCGACCTGGTCGACCACCGAGCTCGCGTCAGCCGTCAGGTGGAGGTCACCGGCGGCTTCGTCCACGAACCACATCGCTAGCGCGTCCGAGCGGTTGCCGCTGAGAGTCGGCGTGGCCCCGTTGCGCGGATTGACGCCAGCGTCCATCAGATTGTTGGTGACCTCGACGCCGGTCGACGTGGCGTAGCGAACTTCGATCGCGGACGGATAGGTGCCGTTGGTCACGATCGTATTGTGCAGGATCCGAGCGTCCGTCGAGGTCGTGTAGATCGCAACGTCGACCACGTAGTTGGCGGCAGGATCCCAACGCACGAAGTTGTTGCGAACGATCCCACCAACGTGGTCCTGCTCTACGAGACCGAGCGAGACGCCACGCGACGAGCGCAGGATCGTGTTGCGCTCGACGAGCGAGTCTTCAGTGTTGCGCCACAACAGGATCGACGGCCCCGCCAGTGCCAGGTTCTGACAGCGAATGTCGTGAATCAGGTTGTCCCTGATGACCCAGCGCTCTGCCTCGAGCGCATCGATCGCATTCGTGTAGCAGCTGTTCGGCGGACTGCCTTCCGGGTGAACGACCGCACCTGAGGAGTAGAACAGCTCGGTGTACTCGATGAGTACGTCTTCCACACCGTTGCCACCACCGCTCGTGCCTTTGACGATCTGCTGACCGGCATCGAAGAGTCGGAGGTTGTAGAGATGGATCCGCGCCGCATCCTGTTCACCCTGGATCGAAATGGCGTGGTAGTAGACATCCGAGACCGAGAGATCGGCAATCAGCACATCGGTCGCCGTAGCCACCTGAAAACCGAAAGGAACCGTGGGGTCGAGCATCCCGGCACCGTGCAGGACGACGTCTGCCGGGTTGCCGGTAGCGCCGCGGATCTGGACGTGGTGAATGGGTGTCGCTCCGAACCGACCAACTGCCAGTCGACCATCGACGCCGTTCGGGAACGTCACTGAGGCCAGATCGTAGACGCCGGGCTGGATGACTATCGCCTGAAAGCTGGCCAGATTCCAGCACGCGTCGGCGAGCTCCTGCGCCGTGTCGACCTCGATGACGGAGTACACCGCGGGGTCGGGAGGCGGGAGCAACGGTGCGTCTGCCGGTCGTCGAGCATGGGCCACTGCGTTGCACCAGACGATATTGCAACAGGCCATGGCGAACACACAGCAGAGGGTCTTGCCGCAACGCGCCATTCGCCGATTTTATAGCCAAAGCGCTATAGAGGAAGAGAGGGCGAGGAGAAGCGACCGCTCGACAGCCGCCTAGCAGGAGACCCTCGCTACTTCCGACGAAACGGGACGACTAGCGATCGGGGGCCGACTGCTCCGCCAGCACGCGCTCCGCGAGTCCGTTGGGGAGCAGCAGCCAGTACCGCCCTTCATGATTCATGCGACCAGCAATCTCTGCCGCAGACTCGCCCGCTCCCCAGAAGACGTCGCCACGAACGGGGCCCCTGATCGCGCCGCCCGTATCCTGGGCCACGAAGAGTCGTCTCAGGGTCAGGCTCTCGGAGCCCTCGCCCGCCTCCGACTCCTCCGACTCTTCGGCTGGTCGTTCGGCGTCGAGATAGATCGGGGCCCCCATCGGCAAGTGGCTCCGGTCGACCGCAAGAGATCGACGCGGCGTCAACGCGACTCCTTGAGCCCCGAGTGGGCCGTCACCACGCAGTTCGCGAAAGAAGACAAAACTGGCATTGGTAGCCATCACTTCGTCGGCTTCGCTCGGATTGGCCTCGAGCCAGGCCCTGATGGACTGCATCGACACCTCCTCACGTTCCAGGTGCCCTCGCAGGATCAGCTCTCTCCCGATCGCATAGTAGGGGTGTCCGTTCTGGCCCGCATAGCCGACTCGCAGGACACCTCCTTCGGCCAGGCGAACTCGGCCCGACCCTTGGATCTGGAGGAAAAACGCATCGACCGGATCGTCGACCCAGGCCAGCTCCAGTCCGCGCCGCGAGAGCGCGCCCTCGACGATCTGCTGGCGATCCCAGTAGGGGCGGAGCGTGCGGCCTTGCAGTCGACCCGAGACCTTGCGACCCGAGAGGTCATCGCGAAACTCGCCGAGGTCGACCGAGATGATGTCGCCTGGCGCCTTGTAGAGCGGAATCGAGTAGGGACCGTGTCGGCGCCTGCTGCCGTCGAGGAACGGTTCGTAATAACCGGTAAAGGTACCGATCTCGCGCGAGTTGTTGAGCACCTGAATGGGTGTCATGGCACTCTCGAAGAAGCCTCGCACCGCATCGTCACTGGCCGAGCGCAGGGCGGCCGCTCGCTGACACACATCGAGCCAATCGGCCACGCGACCACCCACCTGCTCCGGCCTGATCGTCGCGTTGCGTCCACGAAACTGGAACCGCGCACAGCTCCGCAAGAACGCCGGCAGCGCCTCGGACACCAGATCCTCACGCCAACCGGGCAGATCCTCGAACGTCGCGAGCCGCAACACGAGACGGTCCGGAAGCGGCTTGGGCATCTCCAGGCGCTCGGAGATCCACGAGCCTGGCACCGAAGTGCAGCGCACGAGACCAAGCGGCAAGAGGGCTGCAAGGGTCGCCACGAGCGCCCAGCACCAGAGCAAGCGCTCGCGGTTCCGCGCAGGGTGTCCTGCACTCTGCGCGCGGGCAGCCCCACGTAGGCGGTTCGGAGTCGTCAC
>JANQPS010000680.1 GCA_028285365.1 Thermoanaerobaculia bacterium
AGCGTAGATAGCGGAGCGCAATCTCGAGTTGGACTGGCACGCGTGTCAGTCCATCAACCGCTCACGCCACGGTCGTCATCGGAGGACGACTCTTCGACCTGCACCGTCCCCTCGCTCTCGTCCTCCAGACCGCTCCCGTCGCTGGGCGCATCGTCAGACGAAACCCTCGGACGCAAGAGCGGAAACAGGATGACGTCGCGAATCGATGCACTACCGGTCATCAACATGACCAGGCGATCGATTCCCAGTCCGAGTCCGCCAGCTGGAGGCATCCCGTACTCGAGTGCACGGACGTAGTCGGCATCGAAGCGGTGGGCTTCGTCATCACCGCTCTCGCGAGCCGCCAGCTGCGCGTGAAAGCGCTCGGCCTGAACGTCAGGATCGTTCAGCTCGGTGAATGCGTTCGCGATCTCCATGCCCCCGATGAACAACTCGAAACGCTCGGTGAAGCGCTCGTCGGTCGCACTCGCCTTCGCTAGCGGCGAGATCTCGATCGGATAGTCGTAGATGAACGTCGGTGATTGGAGGCGGGGTTCGACGACCTCCTCGAACAGCTGCGCCAGCAACGACCCGTAGCTCGTATCCGCCGGCAGTTCGACTCCACGGCGCTCGAGCTCGGCTTGGAGCGAAGAGCTCGACTCAGCGACCTCGGGAGCGAGTTCGCCCACCTCGCTCAAGGAGTCCCGCATGGTCATCCGTCTCCACGGCCGCTCGAATTCGATCGTCTCCTCGCGCCAGTCGAGTGAGCTCGAAGAGTGCAGCTCCGCAACGAGCCCGGCAACCATCTCTTCGGTGAAGTCCATGAGCTGCTCGTAGTCCGAGTAGGCCCAGTAGAACTCCAGCATCGTGAACTCGGGGTTGTGAAAGGTCGAGATCCCCTCGTTGCGGAAGTTGCGGTTGATCTCGTAGACGCGGTGCAGCCCACCGACCAGCAGACGCTTCAGGTAGAGCTCGGGGGCGATCCGCAGATAGAGGTCCAGATCCAGAGCATTGTGGTGGGTGACGAAGGGGCGTGCCGAAGCTCCACCGGGCAACGCCTGCATCATGGGAGTCTCGACTTCGACGAAGTCTCTCGAGTCGAGGAACGAACGCAGGTAGCGAACGATGCGCGCCCGCTCGACGAAGACGGAACGAGACTGGGGGGAGACACCCAGGTCGAGATAACGCTGTCGATAGCGAGCCTCGACGTCACTGAGTCCGTGCCACTTCTCGGGCCAGGGGCGCAGGCACTTCGCCAGCAGCTGCACCTCGTCGACCATGAGACTGATCTCGCCCGCGCGCGTTCGCATGAGCTCGCCGGACGCGACGACCAGATCGCCCAGATCGAGCTGCTGGATGAGCCACCACTCGTCTTCCGTGACCCGATTCTTTCGGCAGAAGAGCTGTAGCTTGTGCTCACCGTCGGCCAGGTCCACGAATGCGAGCTTGCCGTGCTCGCGACGAGCCCGCACTCGTCCAGGCACGCGCAGCTTCAAACCCTTTTCTTCGAGCTCGGCGGCGTCCAGCTCGCCGTACGCCTCGATGACCTGACGCGGCTCTAGGTCATAAGCACAACGCCGCGGGAACGCCTCCACACCACGTTGAGCGAGCTCGTCGCGCTTGTCCCTGCGATTCTGAATCTGTTGTTCTAGCTCGGACACGCTGCCTCCCCGACTGTTCCGCCACCAGGACGCCGACTCGCTACATACGCCAACGCTGGTCCCCGGCATCTCTCCGACGACTCTGGCTCTCTTCGAGACCGTAGGAGTACCGCTCGAAATCGCACGGGGCGCTCGCGGCACCTGCTGAAGACGCCTCAGTTGTTCCAGGCGTCGCCCAAGACGCGCCACCGTTTCACGGGTTGTCCGCGTCGGCCGGGAACATACCACCAGCGAGGTACTGTCGACGAGGCACTCGGGGACATCCGCCGCCGCCGGAATCCCGTGCGGTCCGGCTCAGACCGTGCCCTTGTACGTCAGCAGCCAGAGGCCGGTGTAGTCCCGCAGCAGGCGCATTCGCAAGAACTGCAGCACGCGCGCCTCTTCGACGTCACCATCGAGCAGGCTCTGCTCCATGAAGTGCCGACACCGATTCTCGAACTGTCCAGCTAGCCTGCACGAGACCCGGGCGTTCTGCACCACCTGCTGACGCAACGCGTCGACGTCTCCGAGTCCAACCAGCTCTTCCGCCTGGCCCGACAGGAGGGTGCGCAGCGCCGCGACCTCCAGGATCATCTGCTCCAACTCGCGATCGAACTCTTCGGGTCGGTGCAACCTGCGATAGGCCAAAACCTCGCGCGCGTGCAGCCTCAGCGGCCGGGCCTCGTCCATCCGAGCTATGGCACGCGGGTCTGCCTTCCAGTCGGTGTCCTCGAGCATGAGCAAGAGTCGACGCAGCGCGCTCCCGAGGACCTCTGCGTGAGCCGTTCGAATCCTCAGGGTCTCGGTAGGCTTCTCCGCCGGCAAACGTTCGTCGCGCGACTCCTCGTCCTCTTGGGGAAGACCGGACTCGGAAAGGCCGTCGCCAGGCTCCAAGGCGCTTGCCTGCGCCTCGGAATCCGGCTCGTCTTCGCCACCGCGCAATCTCGGGATCAAGTCAGCGGCCGCCGTCGAGACGTCCATCAGCTTGTCGAGCTTGACGTCTTCTCTGGCAATTCCCTTCTCCAGATCCTCGACCTGGTCTCGAAAGACTCGGAGATCGCCGTCCAGCGCCGCGTCGACGTCAGCGGCACCGCGTTCGAGCTCGAACACTTCCTGATACTGAGATGCGATCCGTCGCTCTTCGCGCTCGTAGAACGACTGAACCGCGTTGCGCAAGAAGAGGTTCGTCTCGAGGACCTCGTCGATCACACGAGGATGAAACATCGAGGGTCCGAGGCGGTGCTTGACCCGGCGGAACGTCGTGATCAGGCCGAGCTGGTTGAGCTGCTCCAAGGTGTCGATCTGGAGCATCGCCTCTCTCAGCGTCCGGATCTCTACCACCGCATCTTCGAGCGCCTTGGCATCGAAGTCCGTGTCGCCCACGATCTTCCAGAGACCGGAGGCGGCATCGCGCCAGCGCGAGCGATCTTGCTCGAGAGCAGGGCGACTCGGCTCGAGCAGCTCCTCGCCGATCCTGGTCATCAGGAAGTCGACTTTGTCCTGCCGATTCTCGTCCCAGCCTTTGTCTCGAGTGAGCAGCTGGAACCTCAGCAGCTGCAGCAGGATCCGATTGTCGTACTTCTTGACGCGGCTGAAGAAACGGCGCAACAGCGAGGTCTCGATCTTGCGATCGACCTCGAGAAGCTGCTCGATGAGCGCATCGAGCTCCCCTGCAGCCAGCTCGAGCTCGCTCTCGATGCCGTCGGCCGCGGAGGTGTGCAGGTGCTTGGAGAGCGACTTGAGAGTCCCGTAGATGCCTTGAAACGGCAGGCCCGCTACGTTGAGTCCTCGATCCGAGAAGACCTTGTTGACACCCTGAACGAACTGATGAAAGGTCCAGGCTGACTTGAACAGATCGGACAGTCGAGCGTAGCGGAGCTGTACAGCCGAGAGACGTTCGACCTCATCGACCTCCTGGTCCGGCACCGGCGGTTGCACTGGTACCTGATCGCCGTCGTTCATGCTCTGCTCCACGTCCATTGCCATCCTCTGCCCTGCCACCCTCTGCCGAGCCACACTCCGCCATGCCGCAGTGTGATCAGGACTCGCCATCATCCGAGATCGCCGCTGAGCCCCGCACGAGCCCGGTGGCAGCCCTGGGTCGGTTCGGCCTAAGTCACTTTGGCATCAGTGTTTGGCATCGGTGTTTGGCATCAGCGTTTGCACCATCCGTTCCAACCCTAGCAGCCGCAGGAGAAGTATACGGGACCCATGACTTCATCATCGAACCCAACGTCCACCACCCCTCCGAAAACTCTGATTCCGCAGGAAAAGCTGCAAGCGCGGATCACCGAGATCGCTCACCAGATCGAGCGTGACTATGCGCACTGCGACCAGCTGTCCTGTATCGGTGTACTCAAAGGATCGGTCTTCTTCATGGTGGATCTGCTCAAGCAGATCGATCTCCCGCTCGTAGTGGACTTCTTCCAGACCTCCAGCTACGGCGGCAAAAAGGTGCCGGGCGAGGTCAGGATCCTCAAGGACATCGACCTCTCGGTGCGAGATCGTGACGTCCTCCTCATCGAGGACATCGTCGACACCGGGCACACTCTCCAAACGGTTCTCTCGCTGCTGCGCTTTCGTGGTGCACGCTCGGTCAAGCTCTGCGCCCTCCTCGACAAGACCAGTCAGCGTGAGGTCGACATTCCGATCCACTACCTCGGTTTCCCGATCGACAATGTGTTCGTCGTCGGCTACGGGCTGGACTACGACGAGCGCTATCGCAACCTTCCCTACATCGGCGCCATCGAGTAAGGCGTTCCGCAGCCGCTCCAGGACTGGCACCACTTGGCTGGCGCGACCTGGCTGGCGTGGCTGGGGCTGGAGCTGGGGAGGTGGCGATCGTTGACGTCGAAGCCAGTCACTCGACGACCGGGCTCGCGGTCGTCACCCCTCGAAGTACTCGCGCTCCAACTCTTCGAGCAGCGAGCTGCGCCCGGACTCGATCCACTCGACGATCACCGAGGCGACGTTGGGACTGATGCGGTCGACGACTCGCAGATTGCCCTCGCGAACCAGAGCGTCGAGATCGAGCGCGGTGTCATCCAACCAACGCGACGCGACAAAAAACTCCTGGGCAGCACTCTCCGCCCGTCCGAGCGCCGTCCAAGTCTCCCCGATCCGGCACAAGACCCCAGAAGCCGTTCGGCGACGGCCGAGTGCGGCGCCTCGAGGACTCGGGCGATCTCTCCAGACCTCGAAACCTCTCCCGCGCATCAAACGCTCGGCTGAGCGCAGGTCGGGATCACCCGAATGAAACAGCGCCAGGGCCGCCTCGTCCGGGAGCCGACTTCCGAGTCGACGAAGCACTTCGGGGGCCGGCGACAGGGTGACGACCCTCATCGAGTCGAGCTGCATCCGCTCGGCCTGATCGAGCACGCGATGCACCGTCTCTGATCCATCGCTCAAGCCTGCTACCAGCGGGAAGAGACCAACGACTCGTTCGTCCTTCTTTCGGCTGCTGGCCACCGTTTGCGCATCGACGCACTGCTCCGGCTCGACGATCAGGGTCGTGAGATCGATCAAGATCTCGGTGTTGTCGCCGGCAGTCTGGACAAGCTGTTCGAGCTCGTCTGCCGACTGCGACGGCCGGCACTGCCCCACGCACGGGATCCCCGCCTCCGCGGCGAAGCGCATCATCTCCAGTGCCAGATCCTGCCCGGACGTGCTCGCAGGTGGCACGTAGAGCACGTCATCGAGCTCGCGCACCAGCAGCTCGAGTTCACCCGCTCGAGTCCATGAGTCGTCGAGGTGTCCTTCGGTTCCCTCGGATGCCGGCATCTCCAGGCTCTGACGTCCTACGTGGGTCCAGGCAGAGTCACGCGGACTCACGGGCCAGCGCCGCGGCCAGAAACGAACCCAGTTGCCGCTGGCCTCAGGCAAGCGAAACTCGAGCCAGTCCGCGCGCTTCATCACATCACTCGGCACCGGACTGTTCAGCAGCGACTGGGCTGGCGACGGCCCCCTCGCGCCTGTCCACGACCTCGAGCAGCCCTCGAAGAAGGTCCTTGCGCAGCGCTTCGAGAACGATGTCGGGCCCCTCGCTATGGGCCTTCAAAGACTCCAGGACGGGTGCCGCGACGAGACTGCCGACGCCGAGTCCTGCAACAGGCGTGAGCGCCTCGCGACCGCCAATGAGCTTGGGAGCGCAACAGATCGCGACACGATCGAAACGACCGCTGCGAACGAAAGCGTCGATGACGGTTCCGCCACCTTCGACCAGCACACTGTTCACGCCACGCTGAAACAGGCGTTCGAGGACAACAGGTGGATCGACCGACTCGACGACGATCACTTCGGCACCTCGCTGCTCGAGCGCCACGCGTCGCGGGGTGTCGTCTGACTCCGTGAAGACGAGCACGTCTCCCTCTGCTTCGAAGAGGCGCTGCCCCGGGCTGAGGCGCAGGCGACGATCCAGTACGACCCTCACATTGGGCCCGGGTGCCAGCCCGAGCCTCCGATCGAGCCGCGCGTCGTCGACGATCGCCGTTTCGCTACCCACGAGAATGGCGTCGTGCTCCTCGCGCAAGGCCAGAGCCCACGCCCTCCCCTCTGGCGAGGAAATCCACTGACTCTCTCCCGTACGCGTTGCGATCTTGCCGTCGAGACTCATGGCCCACTTGAGCGTCACGAGGGGGCGCTGCTCGAGGCAGCTGATCAGAAACGGAAGGTTGAGCTCGGTCGCAGGCTCACGGCCAACTCCGAGTACCACGTCGAGGCCGGCTTCGCCGAGGCGATCCAGGCCACGCCCCGAAACGTCGGGATTGGGGTCGCGGATCGCACACACGATCCGGCTGATCCGTGCATCGAGCACCCGCTCGACGCAGGGCGGCGTGCGCCCGTGATGAGAGCAAGGCTCGAGGGTCACATAGAGGGTCGCCCCTTCGGCACTGCCGTCGAGGGCGTCGAAAGCGGCGGCCTCGGCGTGAGGAGCACCAACCTGGCGGTGAAAACCTTCTGCGAGGACCTCGCCGTCTTTGACGATGAGCGCGCCAACCAACGGGTTGGGAGCTACCCGATAGCGCCCTCTAGAGGCCAGCTCGAGGGCCCTGACCATGAAGCCCTCGTCGGCAGGAAGGGCTTGCCCCAGAACCCCGCCGCCACTGCGATGAGACCTCGACTCGCCGTTCGCGCTCATCCGAAGAGCGCTGCCGCGAACTCGCGGGCGCGGAACTCGACGAGATCGGAGGCACCTTCACCCACCCCGAGATAGGCCACCGGCAGGCGCAGCTCCCGAGCGATCGCCACCACGACGCCCCCTTTGGCCGTCCCATCGAGCTTGGTCAGGACCAGACCATCGACGGGCACGGTCGCGCTGAACTCCTTGGCCTGGCGCACCGCGTTCTGGCCGTTGGTCGCGTCGAGGACGAGCAGGACCCTGCGCGAGAAGTCCGGTGCCTCGCGCTCGAGCACGCGACCGATCTTGGCCAACTCGTCCATCAGGTTGCTCTTGGTGTGCAGCCGCCCGGCCGTATCGATGATGATGTGATCGACCTTTCTGGCCTTCGCTGCGTGAACGGCGTCGTAAACGACCGCCGCCGGATCGGATCCGGGCTTCTGACGAACGACCTCCATGCCGAGGCGATCTCCCCACACGCAGAGCTGATCGATGGCGGCTGCTCGGAAGGTATCTCCTGCCGCCAGGAGGACACGCTCTCCGGAGTCTGCGGAGAGCTTGGCGAGCTTGGCGATCGTCGTAGTCTTGCCCACGCCGTTGACCCCGACGACCAGAGTCGCCCGAGGTGTCTCGACAGGCTCGAGCTTCGGCGCGTCGAGCAACAGCACGGACACCTGGTCAACGAGCATCTCTTGGAGCCTCACCAGGTCACCACCCTGGCCGCGCTGGACTCGATCACGCACCTCGTCGACCAGCTCCATGGTCGTCGTCACCCCGAGGTCGGCCCGAAGCAAGCTCTCTTCGAGCTCTTCGAGGGTCTCCTCATCGATGACCCCGCGCCCCTGGACCGCAGCGGAGACCCGCTCGATCAGCTCGGTGTGGGTCATGTTGAGCCCACGCTTGAGCTTTGCCCAGAACCCCTTCTTCTTCGGAGCCTCAGACTCCTCGAGGGTCAGGTGCGGCTCGGCTTCGTCACTCAACGCCGAACACCTCGGTCACCAGGCGTCGTGCCGCACGCTCCATGAGCCGTCGGGTCACCCCGGTGTGGGCGGGAGGCCGCTGAGCGAGCACCACCGCATAGCCATCGACGAGCGGAACCCCGTAGAGGTGGAGCCCCTCGTGCTCGACGTGGAGGATGTCGATGGTTCCGAGGCTCTCGCGCGAAACAGCGCGTTGGAACTGCCGCAGGTAGATGCCCATGTAGGCGCCCAGGAGCTGCATCTCCGTCTCAGGCAGCTCGTCCCCGGCCACGTCGACCGTCTCTCCGTTGTCGTCGAGAAACAGGGCACCCTGTCCCCCGCTCTGCTCCAGGAGCTCGTTGAGTATGGCGGCAAAAGGCATGACGAGCGCATGATAGCGCTCTCTGCCTCCCCGACGCGACTCGGCTGGCCATGAGGCACCGAGTCCACCATGCGCGCCGCAACACGCTGAACCACGCCTCAGGTGTGAACGGCGGCTCGCTCGTCGATCGTCTGCGTTTGTTCCGTGGGGGCTGCAGCCACCTGATTGGCGCTCATCGGCAGCAGGACGAGATCCCCTGCCTGCCAGGCCCTGATGAACGCTCCGACGATGCGCGGATCGAACTTCTTGCCCTCGAGGCGCTTGATGATCTCGATCGCCTGATCGGTCGTATACGGGTCCTGATAGACCCGTTGGGTCGTCACGGCGTCGAAGGTGTCGGCCACCGCCACGATCCTCGCCATCATCGGGATCTCTTCGCCAACCAGTCCGTCGGGATAACCCCCACCCGCCCAACTCTCGTGATGCCAGCGAATCGCGGGCAGGAGTGGATGAAGACTTTCGATCGAAGACATGATCTCGGCACCGATGACCGGGTGCTTCTTCATCTCCTCGAACTCTTCGTCGGTCAGCACGTCACCCTTGTTGAGCACGCGGTCTTCGATTCCGATCTTGCCCACGTCGTGCAGCAAGCCGGCCAACCACAACTGCTCCTGGAAGTCGCGCGACTCTGAAAGGTGGCGGCAGATGGCCTGACTGTAAGACGCCACCCGCTCGCTATGGCCGCGGGTGTAGGGCTCCTTGGCCTCGACGGCGCGCAGCAGGGAGCGCACCGAACCGAGGAACAGCTCGCGATTCTCTCGAGCCGCCTTTTGCAGGCGCTCGACATGGTCTTCGACGTGGGCACTCATTTGATTGAAGGAGTCGGCAAGGTCCCCCAGCTCGATTCCCATAGCGGGAACCCCGACTCGCTGTCCAAACTTCCCGCTGGCTATCTCTCTGGACGTCTCGGCGAAGGTCTGGATGGGACTGCTGAGGACCCGAGTTGCAATCGCTCCGGCCAGGAGCGCCAGCCCAACGGTGATCGCAGCTGACAGAAACGCACTGCGAACGAGGCCGCGGGCGACCGCCAGGGCTGCGCTCTTGCGCTTTTGCACCAGCACTGCCCAGCCAGTGTCGCCCAGCTTCGAGATCTGCCCGATCATCGAGCGCGTGGCTGCACCGGTGCGCACGGGGTATTCCAGGACGGGGTAGGTGCCGCCGGCAAACTGCAGAGAGTCTTGAACGACGGCAGATCGCTCCACGGCGTTCTTGACGATCTGCGACGTGATCGGTGACCACAACACTCGCCCACCGTCTTCGATGTCGAGCAGGAAGAGCTCCTGGTCTCGATCGACGGCCAGCGGCAGCGGCATGGCTGCGATCAGGACGAAGTCCGGCGCCGAGTCTTCGGCCGCATCAGGCTCGCGCGCCAGATGCGTCACCAGGATCCACGGTTCAGTCCCTCCGGCGTCCCCGACAAAAAGGTGCCTCGGTACCTCTCCGGACGAAGCCAACTCGACGACTCGCAAGACCCTGTCTTCGATCGGAGCCGGGAGCTGCGGCGGTCGAAACATCGAACCTGGTCGACTCATGTCCTGGACCAGGGTGATGAAGTCCGGTTGGCCACGACTCACGAAGCTCGTCAAGTACTCGCCCAACCAACGCTGGCCAGCCGAGGGCGGCGCCTGCAGCAGACCGGCCCCGAGTTGGCTGAGCTGTCGCTCGACGCTCGTGAGCTGCTGGCCGACAGTCTGCGACAGCGCCTCAGCCTCGCGACTCAGCCCCAACTTCTCGGACTGCTCCAGCAGCTCACGGTTTCGGCCTACGCTGATGAGCACCGTGATGACGACGGGCAGGATGCCGAACACCGCCAGAAAGGCGAACAGCAGCGTCTGCAACCTCGCCTTGCGCAAACGGCGGACGGTCCAGCTCACGGTCGTTCCCTCTGTTCGGTCTGTTCGGTCTGTTCGGTTTCAGTCACGAAACGTCTCGTCAGGTCAGCAAGGCCACTCGAACCGGTCTGCCGGAATGTCGAGGGGGATGCTGCGGCGCCATGGCGCACACAACCTGTCATCATACCGAGACGACTGTTCTCGACCGAAACGAGCCAGCCCAGGACCGACACCCTACAGAAGACACGCGAGCAAACGGCTGGCAGATCGACGCTTCAGCGTCGAGCCAGAGCCGACCGTTGGCTAGTCCGCCCAGGGATCCGCAAGAAACTCACAAAGCAGCTCTTCGACCAGTCGAGCGTCCACTCCCCCGACACACTCACCGTGCCCGACTCGACGCGGCAAGACCCAGACGAGGCCATCACTTCGACTCTTCTTGTCACGCGCCATCAATTCGATCAGCTCCCCGGAGTCATAACTTCCGAGCTCCGACAAAGTGATCTCCTCGAGCAGATCGAGAATGCGTTCCCCGAGATCGTCCTCCAGCCGACCGAGTCGTTTGGCCAGCTTGATGGCGAACAACATGCCGTAGCCGACAGCTTCGCCATGCCTCAGGTTGTCGTAATCGTCAGCGGCCTCGATGGCGTGAGCCAGGGTGTGACCAAAGTTCAGGAGGCGCCTGCGATCCTTCTCGAAGGGGTCTTCTTCGACCACGCTCTGCTTGAGGCGAACGGCGTCGGCGACTACTCGCGCCATGTCGACAGCGCTCCCGTCGACCAGAGCCTTGCCGCTACCGGCCAGACGGTCGAACTGCGCCGAGTCGAGAATGGCAGCCATCTTGATCACTTCCATGAGCCCCGCAACGACATCGACTCTCGCGAGAGTGCTCAGGAGGCTCGTGTCCGCGATCACCAAGCTTGGCTGGTGAAACACCCCGACACTGTTCTTCGCCTCCGGCAGATCGATCGCAGTCTTCCCGCCTACCGAAGCATCGACCTGCGCCAGCAGAGTCGTCGGCACCTGGACGACGGCGATGCCGCGCAAGAACGTCCCGG
>JANQPS010000337.1 GCA_028285365.1 Thermoanaerobaculia bacterium
CCAGGAGGAGTACTCCCTCTGGAACGCGTCGATCGCCAAGACCTGGCACCTGCCCAAGTTCACCAAGTTCGGCCTCTCGCTCGAGTACGCCGGTGGCGACAACCTCGATCGCTTCTCCAAGTACGGTTTTGGCTTCTTCAGCGACATCACGGTCCACGGCTACCAGTCCGACAAGGTCAGGGCCGAAGAGGTGACCGCTGCGCACATCACCTACGGAGTCAACATCGCCGATGTCTTTCGCGTCGATCTCGTCGGTGACGCCGCTTGGGCGACCGACGAGCTCAGCGGCCTCGAAGACGAGCTTCTGGCCGGCGTCGGCATCGTCGGCACCTTCATCGGGCCGTGGAGCACGATCGTCAACATGGACGTCGGCTACGCGATCGAAGGTCCCGACGACGGCTTCAGTGCCTTCATCGCGTTTCTCAAGCTCTTTCGGTAGCGAGGTTGGGTGATCAATATCACCCACCTCGCTACTCATCACCCCGCACCTACGGTCCAATGGACCTGCGGTGCTCGAGGGCTCCTTGGGAGCCCCCGTCGGTTGGGTGATCAATATCACCCACCTCGCTACTCATCACCCCGCACCTACGGTCCAAAGGACCTGCGGTGCTCGAGGGCTCCTTGGGAGCCCCATCGGTTGGGTGATGACGATCACCCACCTCGCTACAATCGTTCGACGCCTACTGCCCGCGGATCCATTCCAGGCCAAGTCTGGCGTTCTCCGAACAGCGGGCCAGTCGGAGCGGAGATCATGAGCGACGAGCACGAGCTTCACCCGGAGGACATGCCGGACGGTGACGATCCGATCGAGATCGAGATCACCGACACCTTCGATCTGCACTTCTTCAGACCCAAGGAGATCAAGGACGTCGTGCGTGACTACGTCGACGCGGCCTACGAGAAGGGTCTGAGGGAGCTCCGGCTGATTCACGGCCGCGGCATCGGCGTCCAGCGCGAGGCGGTCCGCAAGGTACTCAGTCGAGACGAGCGAGTCGTCTCGATCTCTGATGCCCCTGGCGGCAACTGGGGCGCGACGGTCGTGGTGTTGGAGTAGAGGTGACCAGGCTACGAGCCAGCTGCAAGAGCGCTCGACCCTAGTGGATCACCAACCTTCACATCGCACATCAGATGGAGCCTTCACACGGCCGACGACCCTCGTGTCGTCTCCCGGCTATCGACTCAGTCCGAGGCTCCAGCCGCCACCAAGAGATCGGCGACATCGTCGTGCCCGTTCGCTCGCGCCTGATTGAGCGGTGTGCGCACCACCTCGAGTCTGCGGTCGAAGTCGCCTTCGAGATTCGGATCGGCGCCAGTGCGCAGCAGCAGATCGACGACCTCGAAGTTGCCCTGCTGAGCAGCATTGATCAGCGGCGTGTCGTCTCCTGGCTTGCGAATGTCGATCTGTGCGCCCTGACTGATCAAGAAGTCGACCATCTCCAGCTGGCCCACCTTGCTGGCCTCGATGAGAGGGTTGCCGTCCCCTGAATCCGCTACGAAATCGACATCAGCACCGTAGCTGAGCAACAGGTTCGCCATGTCGAAGTCACCTTTGGCAGCCGCCTGAATGAGCGGAGTGCCGTCGCCGGCCACTCGGATATCGGCGGTGGCACCGTACTCGAGCAGCAGTCGAGCAATCTCCAGCTGGCCTCGACGGGCGGCCTCGATGAGTGGCGAGCCATCACCTGGCCATCTCTGGTCGACCGCCGCTCCGCCGTCGAGCAAGTGGCGCAGGTCTTCCAGGTCGCCATTGGCGATCTCACGGTACAGGGGAGAATCGTCGGCGGAGAGGACCAGCGCATCATCTGGCTCACCTTCGCCGAACTGGCCGCCTCCACCAGACTCACTCACGGCGCCGGAGCTCGGCCACCTGGGCCAGATCGGCGACGTCAGACCCACCACGACCACGGCGGCCATCAGAGCCATCGGTATCCAGGTGCGAGTGCGGGTCAGGTCGTGCTGGCGGCTGTTGTCGGTCATGTTGAGAATCCTCCGTTTGAGCTGACTTCGCCTCGAAGCGAAGCCGGCAACGAGTGGACCTGAGGCCCGTTGATCGGTGGCCGCAAAGCCGAGAAGCGTCTGGCCGTAGCTCACGACATCGCCACCGCCGTGGGCAAGCGCCCAGTCGTCACAGGCGCACTCACGCTCGGTATCGATCAAGCGAGACAGCAGCCAGGCAGGTGGACAAAAGGCAAGCAGTGCCAGAGTCGAGCGCTGAATCAGGAGCGCCAAACCATCTCTCCGAGCCAAATGGCCCAGTTCATGAAGCACTGCCTGACGCGCGGACTCCCCGTCGAGCGCATCCGGCCATGACGCGGGGACCACGATCCAGGGTCGAAAGACACCAACCGCGGCAGGAGCCGAAAGCTCCGAATGGCGAAACACCTCTGGTGAGCGAACGAGACCTATCGACTGACACAGCTGCCGGACCTCGGTCTCGAGCGAGTGGTCACGCCGCGCCGACCTCCGAAGCTCGCGAAGAGAGCGCCACGCGTTGAGAGTCCGGACGAGCGCCGTCACGATCAAACTCACCACGAAAAGCGCTAGACCCGACGCCAGAGTCGAATCGAGACTGCGCCACCCACTCGAAGCCGCATCGTCGAGGGACGGCAAGGTCTCCATGCCCCTTGGCGCGCGCTCCAACTGTCCCAGGTCGTTGGTGGCCAAAGGCGGTGCCGTGCCCGTGATCGTCTCGACACTCTGGATCGACGCCGTCTTCGGCACGAGGACCCCAAGCGGCAGGGCGAGAATGAGCATGAGCGATGCGAGCAGAACGTCATGGCGCACAGCCGCACTGAGCCGTCGGGCGACCCTCAGGACCAGGGCAACGCAGGTCACGACGATCGCCGCAATGACCACTTGGGTGGCAACCGCCAGAGCCACGAAATCACCGACCGACGCCCAGTCGATCCCCAAGAAGCCGGGCTCCCAGTTCTTCAACGCTGACCCCCTCGCTCCTCGAGGAGGCGCCTGAGATCGTCGATCTCGTCGGCGTCGATCTCGTCCGAGCCCAGTAGGTTGAGCAACAGGTCGCGTCGGGACCCGCCGAAGAACTGGCCAACGACATGGTCGACGACCTGGCTCTGCGCCTCGTCGCGACTGACAACAGCCTCGTACACGAAGGCGCGGCCGTCTTTGTGGCGTTCCAGGTAGCCCTTCTGCTCGAGGATTCCCATGATCGTCTGCACGGTGTTGTAGGTGACGTCTTTGCCCTTGGCGAGTTGCTCAGTGACCTGACGAACCGAAGCGGAGCCCAAAGACCAGATCACGTCCATGATCTGCGACTCGCTGTCGGTGAGGGTCTTGCTACGGCGTCTCGGCATCAGGAGTTGCACCAATTCCTAATTTGTTCGGAGTTAATCTACTAATTCTTTAGGAGATCAGTCAAGAGCCTCTCGCTGGGGACGCAATCGAGACGCCAGCTCTTCGACGGTCAGGGTGGAGGCAGGCCGCTCGACTCGGGCGACAACCCCAACTTCGAGGCATTGCGAACAACGGCTCTCGACCCTTCCCGAACGCCCCTCTCCAGACGAAGGGTTGAGATCAACCTACTCCACACGGCACGAGCAGCGGTCTGAGAGGAGCCTCGACCTCGAGCTTCCACTCAACGTTCTGCCGCGAATTCTGTTGGAGCTGGCCATAGAAGCCAGTCAACGACACGGCCCTTTCTAGGGTCTCGTGCTTGGCCGAGAACCGATCGAACCAGGCCATCAGATCCGCCCCCAGCTCGAGACGCTCTGGCTGTCGAGGGCTGGCTCGAGTCACGGCATTGACGAGCTCATTCTTCTCGAGCCAGCCGTCGCCATTGGCGTCAGCGCGTTCGAGGCGATGGCTGACCAAGTAGCCCCAATACAACGAGGTGTAGTTGCGCGAGTAGTCGGCAACAACCTCTTCGCGGAGGATCTTGCCATCACCGTTCTGATCGAGCCGATCGAACCAGTAGTTCTGCTGTTGGGTGAAATCGGAACCGGCCTCGGGCTCGGCTCCGCGCGAGGCGATACTCAGCGCATGTTCGCGCCTGGTGAGCTCGCCGTCGCCGTCAGCGTCGACGCCCATCGCCCGGTCGACCTGATACCTGGTATTTCGACGAAGACCTTCTGCAATCTCGCTTGCGACAACGATGCCGTCTTCATTGGCGTCGAAATTCATCAGCCAGTTGAGCTGGCGCGGACGATCCGGTGACATCGCTACGGCAGCGACAAACTCCTCGAACGGGATCTCGCCGTCACAATCGGCGTCGAGCGTGCGATGGAAGATGCTCCCAAAGAGCTCGACGTCGTCGAAACGACGACCTCGAGCATCCACGAAGTCGTCTTGCGATGTAGACACCGAGGAGGCCGTCCGCACGACTACGAGAGAAGCTAAATCCGGGCGATCGGCGAGGGTAGCGTCACTCACGGCAACGGCCAGGTCTTCGACCATCGCACAGAGCTCTGCGGTGCATGCCTGGCCATTGATCAAGACGCTCGACGGAGCCGCCGAGTCACCCAGGCCCCTCGCAAACCAGGACCTGCCTTCGAACCCCCACGTGTACCACCGCAACTCGGGCTGCGAGAGATCGAGCGGCTCGGTCTGCAGCCATCCCGAGTCCACGTCGACTCCGTCCATTGTGATCCGCGTCGGCAGCTCCGTTTCGGGCACCTCTTTGCCGCTGCGTTCCTGAGCACGCAAGACGTTGTCCATGGCGTAGGTGTGCCAGTCCTCCTCGTGATCGACCCTTACGTAGACCGTGCCCTCGGTGGTGAAAGCTGAGTACGTGACCACCAACTCGTCACCCATCCAAACCTCTGTGGGTGAAGCGTCGCTATTCTCTTCGGCGACAGCTATCGCAACCGCAGCCGTCGCACCACACATCGAAAGCGCCACTGCCGTCAACATCCCAAGCTGTCTCATTACTTCGATTTCCGGTAGTACTGACGGTGCGTCTTGAGGGGCAGCACGATCGTCTCACCTTCCCGCAGCACCTCCAGCTCGACTGTCTCGCCTGCGGTGACGTGGATCTTGAGGTAGAGCTCGCAACTGTCGAGACCCTGGCCAGACCTCTCAGCGTCGACACTCATGATCACGTCACCCACGCGCAGATCGTGGAGTTCGAGAACCTGAGAGCGTCGATTGATCTTCGTGATCTCGCAGGCCAGCGCATCATTCGGCAGATCCAGGTCAGCGCGGTCCTCGGGGCTCAGCTGCTTCGACTCGAAGAAGTACTGCGGATCAATCGACCAATAGCGGTAGCCAATATCGGTCACCCACCACAGCTTGGGAAGTTGGAGTGAGAGCTCTACGATCTCGTCTCCGACTCTCGATATCGAAAGAGCCGTCGTCTCGGCATCTCTGGGGAGTTTCCCGAGGAGGTACTGGAGGTCGCCAAAGGTGTTCACATCCTCGCCTTCGAACCCGACGATGGTGTCGCCGCTTGTGATCCCCGCCTCGGCAGCCGCTCCGTGCGCCGATTCGACGACCAGGCCTCGCGGCACATCGAGCACGATGCCCAGGGTCTTGAGATCCGGCGACGGGAACATGACCAACCGCTTGTCCAGCTCTCCGGCCTGCTCGAGCGTCGCCGCCTGGTAGTCGCCGATCATGTGGCACTCGACACATCGACCAGAAGCGATCTCCTTCTTGGCGAGCAGCTCGATTTCTCGAGGATAGAGAGGCTCCGGGCGTTCCGGGGCAGGAAGCTCGCCGGCCTGCCAGCGCTCGTGGAGCTCGAGTCCCTTGCGCAGCGCAATCTTCAAGCTGTCGAGATCGAGGTAGCTGTCCGCCGACGCCGCGTCCCTGCCGCCGTAGCGCAGGTAGATCTGCTCGTCAGCGTTGAGGATGAAGAAGTAGATCGCGTTGTGACGGTCGTAGTCGAAGAGAGCAATATCGATGCCCTTCATCTCCGTAACTCGCGCCCTCACGAACTGCTGGAGGAGTTGACCGCGCTCGGAACTGGGTGGTGACAGCACAACCTGTGCGTCAAATCGCCTGCCGCTGATTCAGGGCGCGCAGCGAAACTCGAGAAATATCGGCCACCCGGTCTGTTTGGCCTTCTCGATCGCCACTCCGTAGTTGTCGAGCCACTCGAGAGTCTCTTCTTCGCTACTAGTACCGGCCCAGGCGTTTGGCAACAACGCGGCACCATGCAGCAATCCGAGCCCTCCCAGCCAGAGGCCTAGAGTCCCCAGTATCGCCCTCGCGCGTTGACAGAAGCGCAGGCGGTTTGCCTTCACAACGAGCCTGGTTCGTGTCATCAAGCGCTCCCGGAGGACTTCTGTTTTCGGCAGGTCCCGACACCATGGCGGGGCCGCCGCGAGAACAATAGTCGATGCGATCGAGGATCGACTTGACCAAGGTCAAGGCCGAGTTGAAGGCGAGGGCTGCGCAGTCTCTCGGACACCGCCGAGCCTCGAGTGACAAGAGTTCCCATCACTGCCGAGATACGATCCCGCGAGCGAGGTAGTGCATGACAAAGACCTTTCGTCTCGGCACACGAGCGACACCTTTGGCTCTCGAGCAGTCGCGTCTCGTCGGCGCTCACCTCGAGCAGGCAGGCATCGAGGTGATTCTCGTGCCGCTGTCCTCCAGTGGTGATCGCAGCCTCGGCGGTGTACTCCCGCAAGGCAAAGGGGCCTTCACCTCCGAACTGAGCGACGGCATTCGTCAGGATGAGATCGATGGAGCAGTGCACTCTCTCAAAGACCTGCCCGTCGAAGACGAGCCGGGCCTTACCGTCGTCGCCATCCCTGAGCGGGCCGCCGCCAACGACCTACTGCTCGTTCAGCGCAACCATCCTGGCAAGTCGTTTCGGCCCCTCCTCGAACTCCTCGCCGACCGGACAGTGTGCTCGACGAACCCGCCCGTCGAGAATCTGTCGACACGCGCCAAACTCGGTACATCCTCGGTCAGACGCCAGACCAGTGCCCTCACCCTCCGCCCGGACCTGGTCTGTGTCGCCGTGCGGGGCGCCGTGGGCACTCGCCTGCGCACCTTGATGTCAGGGGCCGTCGAGGCCCTCATCCTCGCCGAGGCGGGTCTGCAGAGACTCGCCGACTCCCGAGACGCCATGACAAGGCCCGAAGGACTCTCGAGGCTTCGCGCTGCGCGTCTCCCGTTGGAGAACTGGCCTTGCGCACCGGGTCAAGGAGCGTTGGCGCTGCAAGTCGCGGCAGACTCTCGGTGGTCCACCGACGACGCCATCTTGACGCTCGACCACGACCCGACGCGTCGAGCCGTCACGCTCGAGCGCAACGCGCTCCAGCAGCTCCAAGGTGGTTGCCAGCAGCCTTTCGGAGCGTGGTCGCCCGACGGCCGTCGCTGTTTCGTGACGTTGTCCGAAACGTCGTGGCGAGACCGAGCCGCCATCGGAGAAGCGCCGCGAGTGATTGGGGCAAATATCGACAGCACCTCGCTCTCGGAGCTGCGGGAACTCCAGGAGGAAGCCCGGCTCTCCACAGCCGAGAGGAACGTCCCCGTGTCCTCCAGCCTCGGCGAGGAGCCGGATCTCGTGATCACGACGACCGCTTCCCGCGCCCGAAGGCTGCTCGGCAAACTACCCTCCAAAACGAGCTCGCTGGCGCTTCCGTTGACCAGGCTCGTCGTCTTCGACACCCCCTGGCCTACCGACGTGCTCGACTTCGACGAACCTCGCAGGCGCTGGCCTTATCTCCTGGTGAGCTCTCCGAACGTCGCGCGCGTGCTGATTGATCGCTACGAAACCGAACCCCAGTGGTCGACCCTCGCCTGGTGCGCACTGGGCGAAGGTACCGCCCGGGAGTTGTTGGGCGCTGGTTTTCCGGCAAGTCTGGTAGCCAGTGCCAGGGACGGTGACCAGTTTGCAGACTTCGTGGTCGCTCACCTCGCGGCCGAACGTCCGCTCCTGGTGCCTCACTCCGAGCGTTCGAGCGGCAGGCTTGCGGAGCGCCTGCGGGCCGCAGGTCGCCAGGTCGTTGACTGGCCTGCATACACGGTTGTTTCCGAGAAGCTCTCGCGTTGGCCAGCGCCGATCGAAGTGCGGCCGCGATCGATTCTGCTCACGGCACCTTCTCAGGTCGCAGCACTGATCGACAACCAGCTCGAGCTGCCCGGAGACTGTCTTGCCATCGGCAAGACGACCGGCCAAGCTCTTCGCGATGCGTTCGAACGAGGTTCTCTGCATATGACCGATACCCTGCGTCTTCGCATCGCCGAAGAACCTCATCCCGACGCCATTGCCGAGCTGTGGAGCGAGCTCGGGCAAGGCCATGACGACAACCCTCGCTAGATAGAACTGCAAGAGGCAGGAATGACACGCAGTCAGGATCTGTGGGACGAAGCGCAGCGCCACCTCG
This sequence comes from Thermoanaerobaculia bacterium, assembly GCA_028285365.1. Taxonomy (GTDB): domain Bacteria; phylum Acidobacteriota; class Thermoanaerobaculia; order Multivoradales; family Multivoraceae; genus JANQPS01. The sequence continues at coordinate 8,307 of JANQPS010000337.1, forward strand.
TGGGGGGCGTCAACAGCCCCGTGCGCTCCTTCTCCGCCGTCGAAGGCACTCCACTTTTCGTTCGAAGTGCCGAAGGCCCGCATGTGGTCACCGAGGACGGTGATCGTCTGGTCGATTTCATCGGCTCCTTCGGCCCTTTGATCCTCGGTCACAGTCATCCTGATGTCGTCTCCGCCATCCGCGAAGCCGCCAGCAGAGGCACGTCTTTCGCCGCGCCTCACAACGGCGAGCTCGAGATCGCTCGCCGCGTCAAGGATCTGATTCCGCGCATCGAAAAGCTGCGCATGGTGAACTCGGGCACCGAGGCCGTTCAGTCAGCCGTCCGCCTGGCACGCGGCGTCACCGGACGCGACCTGATCGTCAAGTTCGAGGGCTGCTATCACGGTCACGTCGATGCGTTGCTGGTCAAGGCGGGCAGCGGCCTGGCAACCTTCGGCGTGGCGTCGAGCGCAGGAGTACCAGCCGGGACCGCAAACGACACCCTGGTGCTGGCACTCGACGACGAACCTGCTCTGGACGCGACCTTCGAAAGGCACGAGGACCAGATTGCAGCAGTCATCATCGAACCGCTGCCGGCCAACAACGGACTCCTGGTGCAAAGACCCGAGTTCCTGGCGCGGATTCGCCAACACTGCGACGATTCAGGAACACTCCTGATTTTCGACGAAGTGATCACCGGATTTCGCAGCAGTGCTGGCACTTACGGTCGTCAAGTAGGCATCGATCCCGATCTCTACACCCTGGGGAAAGTGATCGGAGGTGGACTCCCTGTCGGGGCCTATGGTGGACCGGCCGAGCTCATGGACCACCTGGCACCCATCGGCCCCGTCTACCAGGCCGGAACGCTCTCTGGAAACCCTCTGGCGCTTGCGGCCGGCAACGCAGCCCTGCGAGTACTCATCGAGAGTGACGCGTGGAACCAGCTGGACCAGCTCGGTCAGCGCCTCGAGGACCGCGTCGGCCGCGTACTCGCGAGCTCTACTCTCGACTACCACCTGGTCAGGCACGAGTCGATCTTCTGGATGGCCTACGGTGGTGAAAGACCGCTACGTCGTGCCGATCGCTTTCACCCTGACACCACGTCGATCTACGCCAAGCTTCACCGCCGTCTGCTCGACCTCGGCTGGATGCTCGCACCGTCGGCTTTCGAGGTCGGTTTCCTGTCCCTGGCCCACACTCCAGACCTGATCGATTCGTTCGCCTCCGCGTTGGAGCAGGCGCTGGCCGCTACCGTCAAGGACATGCACTGATGAGTGCCACACCACTCTCAGCCGAATCCACCAGAACGGACTGGTACTAGCTCAGCAAGCCGCGGCACCGCATCAGAGTGCGGTCTACGAACGTGGAGGTGTCCGCACCTCGATCTTCAGCCCGTGCAGCTCGCCCTCGAGTACGGCACCCTCCGGAACCAGCAGTGCACGGCAGTCATGACGGGGGCCTTGTTCGATTACGAAGTCGAACTCGTCCAAACGCAGCCGAGCTCCCCGGCCCGTCGGGGCGAGCTCACCGCAACCGAGCATGACTCCGAGCTCCTCACCATACCTCTCAGGTTTGGGATTCTCGATTCGTAGTCCGCAAAGACGCGTGATGCCGTTGCCATGGACCAAGTCAGAGGGATCGACCAGGCGCGGCGGGTCGTACGGGCCCATCACGAACGGAAGGTCCGCCGAGTGTGCCGTACACAGCTGCCAGCGGGTCTCGGTTCCGTCGACCTGGACGCGAGAGAAGTCACGAATCTTCCCAGGACGTCCGCCGCGTTGGCGCAAGGCCTTGACCGCCTGGTCGAGATCGGCACTCGTCTCGAGCGCAAAGTC